>NZ_JBIAQF010000007.1:0-176750 GCF_042888885.1 Streptomyces sp. NPDC002742 | reverse complement strand
CGGCGGCCTGGGCCGGGATGTCGGTGTCGGCGACGGCCTTGCGGGTCCGGCGGCGTACGGGCTTGGCGTCCGTCGTGACGTCGGCGGTCTCGGCGGTGTCCGTGGCGACGGTCGCGGCCTTGGCCCGGGTGCGCCGGGGCTTGGTCTCGGCGACCGTCCCGGTGACCTCGGTGGCGGCGGCCTCGACGGTGTCGAGGACGGCCTCCGCGGTCTTGCGGGTGCGTCGACGGGTGGCGGGCTTGGCGTCCGTCTCGTCGGCGGCCTGGGCCGGGATGTCGGTGTCGGCGACGGCCTTGCGGGTCCGGCGGCGTACGGGCTTGGCGTCCGTCGTGACGTCGGCGGTCTCGGCGCTGTCCGTGGCGACGGTCGCGGCCTTGGCCCGGGTGCGCCGGGGCTTGGTCTCGGCGACCGTCTCGGCGACCTCGGTGGCGGCGGCCTCGACGGTGTCGAGGACGGCCTCCGCGGTCTTGCGGGTCCGGCGACGGGTGGCGGGCTTCGCCGGAGCCTCGGTGACCTCGGCGGCCTCCGTGACCGTCTCGGCGGCGGGCGCCGTCTCGACCGTCTTACGGGTCCGACGGCGGGCCGGCCTGGCCGGAGCCTCGGCGACGGCCTCGGCCTCGGCCTCGGCGGCGGTCACCGCCGCCGTCTCGACAGCGGTCTCGGTGGGTTCGGCGCTCTTCCGGGTCCGGCGACGGCGCGGCGCGGCCGGCTCGTCGGAGACACCCTCCGCCGTGGCCACGGCGGCTTCCGCGGCCTCGGCCACCGGGGCGGCCACGGCAGCGGCGGCCACCGGCTCGGACCCCGCTGCACCGCGCGTACGGCGACGGCGGCGCGGCGTGCGGGGCTCGGTGGCCTCGACGGCCGCGGGAGACTCCCTGGTCACCTCGGGGGACGTGGAAGTGGACGCGGACGTCTCGTCCGCCGGCGCACCGTTGCGCGTACGACGGCGCTGGCGCGGCGTGCGCGCCGGGCGCTCACGTTCGCGCTCGGTGGTCGACGGCGCCGCCGTACGGCCGCCGCGGCCACGCGGGCCGCCACGGCCACCGGTCTCGCCCAGGTCCTCGACCGCTTCGGCCGCGAGCCCGGCGCGGGTGCGCTCGGCACGCGGCAGGACACCCTTGGTGCCGACCGGGATGCTCAGCTCCTCGAAGAGGTGCGGGGACGTGGAGTACGTCTCCGGCGGGTTGCCGAAGCCGAGGTCCAGCGCCTTGTTGATGAGCTGCCAGCGCGGGATGTCGTCCCAGTCGACGAGGGTGATCGCGATGCCCTTGGCACCCGCGCGGCCGGTGCGGCCGATGCGGTGCAGGTACGTCTTCTCGTCCTCGGGGGACTGGTAGTTGATGACGTGGGTGACACCCTCGACGTCGATACCGCGGGCCGCGACGTCGGTGCAGACGAGGACGTCGACCTTGCCGTTGCGGAACGCGCGCAGCGCCTGCTCGCGGGCGCCCTGGCCGAGGTCGCCGTGGACCGCGCCGGAGGCGAAGCCGCGCTGCTGGAGCTGGTCGGCGAGGTCGGCCGCCGTGCGCTTGGTGCGGCAGAAGACCATGGCCAGGCCACGGCCGTCGGCCTGCAGTATGCGGGCGACCAGCTCGGGCTTGTCCATGTTGTGCGCGCGGTAGACGAACTGCGCGGTGTTGCGGACCGTCGCGCCCGAGTCGTCCGGCTCGGAGGCGCGGATGTGGGTGGGCTGCGACATGTAGCGGCGCGCGAGACCGATGACCGCGCCCGGCATGGTCGCCGAGAACAGCATCGTCTGACGGCGGGCCGGCAGCATGTTCATGATCCTCTCGACGTCGGGCAGGAAGCCCAGGTCGAGCATCTCGTCGGCCTCGTCGAGGACGAGCGCCTTGATGTGCTTGAGGTTGAGCTTCTTCTGGCCCGCGAGGTCCAGCAGTCGGCCCGGGGTGCCGACGACGACGTCGACGCCCTTCTTCAGGGCCTCCACCTGGGGCTCGTACGCCCGGCCGCCGTAGATGGCGAGAACGCGCACGTTGCGGACCTTGCCCGCGGTCAGCAGGTCGTTGGTCACCTGGGTGCACAGCTCGCGCGTCGGGACGACGACGAGGGCCTGCGGGGCGTCGGTGAGCTGCTCGGGCTTGGCCCGGCCCGCCTCGACGTCCGCGGGGACGGTGACGCGCTCGAGGAGCGGAAGGCCGAAGCCCAGCGTCTTGCCCGTGCCGGTCTTGGCCTGGCCGATGACGTCGGAGCCGGAAAGGGCTACCGGAAGCGTCATCTCCTGGATCGGGAAGGGGTTGATGATGCCGACGGCCTCAAGGGCTTCGGCGGTCTCAGGAAGGATTCCGAGGTCTCGGAAAGTCGTAGTCAGGGTGCTGCCTCTTCTGTGTACGCGGTGCGAGGCGAGCGCGGGGGTCGTGTCGGGACCGTGCCGGGGACGTCGGCCGCTCTTGACGGGCGGGCCGAGTGGCATGGGACCACTGCCGACGCTCGAGCTCTCGTGCCGCTGAGGGTTCCCTCCGGATGTCGTACGCAATGTGCCGTACCGACGAGGAGGGCTGTCGGGTCGGAGCCGATCGGGCCACCGACCGGGCATCCTCATTCGTGCGGCCCGTCGAATTTACTCGCCGGGCGCATTACCACCATACCCCGGAATCGCGCACATGCGATGGCCGATTTGGTCACGTAGTGGTCGTCACACTGGTTGACCAGGGACTTCCCTCGTGCTGTGAGCGGGCTATTGTGCGCTTCATGACGACGCCTGACAACGCCGCTGAGAAGCCCGCCGAGGCCCCCGCCGACACCGCCCCCGCGGCCACCGGAGTCGCCGCGCAGAACTGGGACACGGCCTCGGCCGAGCCGCAGTACCGCGCCGCGGTCGTGGACCTGCTCGGAGCGCTCGCGTACGGCGAGCTCGCGGCGTTCGAGCGGCTCGCGGAGGACGCCAAGCTGGCGCCCACGCTCAGTGACAAGGCGGAGCTGGCGAAGATGGCCTCGTCCGAGTTCCACCACTTCGAGCAGCTGCGGGACCGGCTCTCCGCGGTCGGCGCGGAGCCGACGCAGGCGATGGAGCCGTTCGTCGCCGCGCTCGACGGCTTCCACCGGCAGACGGCTCCCTCGGACTGGCTGGAGGGGCTCGTCAAGGCGTACGTAGGCGACTCGATCGCCAGTGACTTCTACCGTGAGGTGGCGGCCCGCCTCGACTCCGACACCCGCGAGCTCGTCCTCGGTGTCCTCGACGACACCGGTCACGCAGGCTTCGCCATCGAGAAGGTGCGCGCCGCGATCGACGCCGACCCGCGGGTGGGCGGCCGGCTCGCGCTGTGGGCACGGCGGCTGATGGGCGAGGCACTGTCCCAGTCGCAGCGCGTGGTCGCCGACCGCGACGCCCTGTCGACGATGCTCGTGGGCGGCGTCGCGGACGGGTTCGATCTCGCGGAGGTCGGCCGGATGTTCTCCCGGATCACCGAGGCGCACACCAAGCGGATGGCCGCGCTGGGCCTCGCCGCCTAGGACCTGACCCGCGGACGGTTCCCCGGGCGTGGTCGCACGACAAGCGCCCGGGGCCCCCTAACCGCGCGGTTCACGATCGCGGGAGCGGCCCCCGCGGAACGGCTTACGCTGTCGCCGAGCGGCGGCGAAACCGCTCCTCGGGGCGGAGCAGCAGAGACAGCAGCGCCGTGGAGACGGCCGCCGCGCCGAGCAGGATGGCCAGGAAGTGGCCGGAGCTCAGAGCCGTGTGCGTCAGGAAGGCGCCGAACAGGGCCCCTGCCACGCCGGTCGACAGGACCAGGCTGCGGGCCGGCAACCGGTTGGGCAGGCGGTACGAGGCCGCCCACGCCAGCGCGAGACCGAGCAGCGCGGAGCCGAGCGCTTCCAAGAACATGGTGAGGGTCCCTCCCACACGGCCGGTGCAAATCGGTCGTAGCCGGTCCTACCCCCGGTGTGTGGAACGCAATCCTCCTCTGTGCCCGGCATGTGCTCCATCTGTGGACGCGCGCGGGACGGACGGGGCGGCCCGGATCGCGGCGGAGCGGGATCCGGGGTGCGCGGGAGCAGGATCCCGGCGTGCGCCGGAGCGCGATTCGGCTTGTGCCGGAGCGGGATTCGGCTTGTGCCGGAGCGGGATTCGGCTTGTGCCGGACGTGGGCGGGGCACGCCAAGTGGTACGGGAAGGGCCCGGTGACGATGTCACCGGGCCCTTCCCGTACCACTTGGTCGCTCTGTTGCTCTACAGGGCCCTTGCTCTACAGAGCGCTGAATCCGACCTTGCGCTGTGTGGGCTCGCCGAGCTCCACGTACGCCAGCCGGTCGGCCGGAACCAGGACCTTGCGGCCGTGGTCGTCCACGAGGCTCAGCAGCTGCGACTGGCCGGACAGCGCCTCGGACACCGCGCGCTCGACCTCTTCCGGTGTCTGACCGCTCTCCAGAACGATCTCGCGGGGCGCGTGCTGCACGCCGATCTTGACCTCCACGGCTTTGTCCCTCCGACGGTCAGTCATGTGCGCGTTCGTACGCGCCGTACGCAGCACACATTAGCCCGGCGAGGGGAGGTGCACGCTCCGCCCGGGAACGCCAGGAGCGAACAGCCGACGGGAACAAAGAAGCGGCCGGGGGGTGCGCCCCGGCCGCTTCCTCGGTGTCGGTGAGTCAGTGGGTCAGTGGTTCTCGCTGCCGTGCAGCGGGAACCCCGCGATGCCCCGCCAGGCGAGCGAGGTCAGCAGCTGGACCGCCTGGTCGCGCGGGACACTGTGGTCGCTGTGCAGCCAGGAACGGGCCACCACCTGGGCCAGACCGCCGAGGCCCGAGGCGAGGAGCATCGACTCGGCGCGCGAGAGACCGGTGTCCTCCGCGATGACGTCGCAGATCGCCTCGGCGCACTCGTGCGTCACCTTGTCGACGCGCTCGCGCACCGCCGGCTCATTGGTCAGGTCCGACTCGAAGACCAGCCGGAAGGCACCGCCGTCGTCCTCCACGTACGCGAAGTAGGCGTCCATGGTGGCGCGGACGCGCAGCTTGTTGTCCGTCGTCGACGCGAGCGCCGTCCGCACCGCCAGGAGCAGCGACTCGCAGTGCTGGTCGAGCAGGGCGAGGTACAGATCGAGCTTGCCCGGGAAGTGCTGGTAGAGAACCGGCTTGCTGACGCCCGCGCGCTCGGCGATGTCGTCCATGGCGGCCGAGTGATATCCCTGCGCAACGAAAACTTCCTGGGCGGCGCCGAGGAGCTGGTTGCGTCGGGCACGGCGCGGCAGGCGAGTGCCCCGCGGGCGTGCTGCCTCTGTCTGCTCGATGGCTGTCACGCCGCCTCCCAAAATTGTCCACGTGCGGTGTGCGCCGCGCCGCCATCGTACTTTTCGGTAACCGTGCTGTGTGCGGTGCGAACGCAGAATTTCACGGACCGGACGCCGACGGGACGGCGCACAGTGTGCCGAAGGGGACGAGCTGGGCACCCGGCCGTCCCGACGGCACTGATCGGCGGTCTCGCGTCACCGGTAGTCGTCCTCGTTCAGCCGGACGACCCGGGCCTGCTCGGCGAGATCCCCCTCATCGGCGTTCAGGCGGTCGCCCGGGGGTTCCGGGTCGACATCGTCCGCGGGATCCAGCTCGGCGGACTGCTCGGCGGCGTCGGCCTCCGGGGCCTCCACGTCGAGGATTTCCCGGAACTGGTCGTCGAATGTTCCGGGGTCTGTCGGGTCGACTGTCATGGTTCCTCTTCCCGAACGGTACGAGTGCGCTCCTGGTACGTACGAGTGCCCTCGTTCGAAGCCTAGGAGACACGCGATCCGGACGCTATGCGATCCGCTCGCGATCTGTGACCGCGAACACAGGAGCCCCCGCGTGATCGTCTCGTAACATTGCGACATGTCTTCAACCGAACTCCCTTCCGCGCCGGCCGCCACCGTCATGCCGAGGGTCGGCGCCGTCAGGGTCGCGGAGGGCGAGCGACTGCGATCGGTAGGGCTGCCCGGCATCACGCTGACGATCCGGTCGAGACCGCCGGCCCGGGAGAACCTGCCGTCCGCGCTGTACGTGCACGGTCTGGGAGGTTCCTCGCAGAACTGGTCGGCGC
This sequence comes from Streptomyces sp. NPDC002742, assembly GCF_042888885.1. NCBI lineage: Bacteria > Bacillati > Actinomycetota > Actinomycetes > Kitasatosporales > Streptomycetaceae > Streptomyces > Streptomyces sp. NPDC002742. The sequence continues at coordinate 170,722 of NZ_JBIAQF010000007.1, read as the reverse complement.
TGATGTCGCTGCTCGACGGGCTCGTGGACAGCGAGGCCCTCGATCTGCCGGGCTTCGGCGACTCGCCGCCGCCGGACGACGGCGACTACTCGGTCACCAACCACGCGCGCGCGGTCATCCGATATCTCGACGCGTCCGGACGCGGTCCTGTACATCTTTTCGGCAATTCACTCGGCGGAGCCGTCACGACGCGTGTCGCCGCCGTCCGGCCGGATCTCGTCCGGACGCTCACGCTGGTCTCACCCGCGCTCCCCGAGATCCGCGCTCAGCGCACCGCGTTGCCGACCGCGTTGCTCGCGCTGCCCGGGGTGGCGGGGCTGTTCACCAAGCTCACCAAGGACTGGAGCGCTGAGCAGCGGGTTCGGGGTGTGCTGGCCCTCTGTTACGGCGATCCCGGCATCGTGACGCCCGAGGGGTTCCGCAACGCCGTCGAGGAGATGGAGCGGCGGCTCGCCCTGCCCTATTTCTGGGACGCGATGGCACGCTCCGCGCGCGGAGTCGTGAACGCCTACACACTGGGCGGCCAGCACGGGCTGTGGCGTCAGGCCGAACGGGTGCTCGCCCCGACGCTCCTCGTCTACGGCGGCCGCGACCAACTTGTCGGCTACCGTATGGCGCAGCGCGCGGCCCGTGCCTTCCGCGACTCCCGGCTGTTGTCCCTGCCGGAGGCGGGGCACGTCGCCATGATGGAGTATCCGGAGACGGTGGCCACCGCATTCCGCGAACTCCTGGCGGACCTGGGAGAGTTGACCTCATCGGTGGCAATCGGCGCGGAGAGCTGAGGCGGGAAGTGGGACGACACAGTCGTCGGGGGCGGGCCGACAAGGCGGACACCTCGCAGACGCGAGCGGTTCCGGCGAAGGAAGCGGCACCCGCTCCCGCGCCGGTCCCGGAAGGCGCCCGCCGCGCGGCGACACGCCCGACCGGCCCCCTGGGGCCCTACCCGCCCGCGGGCGGGACCCCGCAGCGAGGCGCGGCACAGCGGGACGCACCGCGTTTCGACGACGCGACCCCCGCACACGGCTTCCCTCGGACGGCCGACGGCACTCCCGCGCGCGGGGTGCCACGTTTCCAGGACGGCACCCCGGTCCACGGCGTGCCGCGTTTCCCCGACGGGACCCCGGCACACGGCTTCCCGCGGATGACCGAGGGCGCTCCCGCGCGCGGGGTGCCACGATTCGCGGACGGGACTCCGGCACAGGGCGTCCCGCGTTTCGACGACGGCACCCCGGCACGTGGGGTGCCGCGTTCTTTCGACGGGACCCCGGCGCACGGAATGCCGCGTCTTCCCGACGGGACCCCCGCCCGCGGAATGCCGCAGGCGCGGGGAGGGCACCCCGAACAGCGTGAACAGGGCGGCGGCTGGGGGGAGTCCAGGGCGGGTGGGGCTCCGCAGGGCGCGCCCGCCGGACGGAGGGTCCCCCGGCAGCGTCAGCAGGCGACGGCACCCCGGCAGGCGTACGTCGACGCGTTCGACCTCGAAACGCAGGAGGGCGGCGACCTTCCCGCGCCTCGCGGCGGCACGGCGGGGCGGACGACCGGCCCCCGGGCAGCGGACCCCCACGGCTCCGCCGCCGACCGGAACGCCCGGTCCACCGGGACCGGTGAGCGGCCGCCGCCGGACACCGCCGAGCAGGCCGAGGGCAAGGCGCGCAAGGGGTGGGCGTTCACCGGGATCGCGGCGGCCGCCGTCACCACCGTGCTGGCCGTCGTCGTGGCCGGGCAGATGACTTCGGGACAGCACGACACCGGCACGCGGACGGAGTCCGCCGGCGACGGCGGCGGCCGGGTGACCCAGGACTCCGCCTCGCGCGGGGACGACCGGCCGACCCAGTCGGGCCGGCCGACCGTGGCCGCGGCGCCCCTGACGTACGACCAGCAGATGGCCAGGACGTACCCGCTCGGCGCGAAGCTCAAGGCGTCAGGGAAGTTCGACGCGGTACCCGGAGTCGCGAAGGCGCCCGGCAAGGGGCACAAGTACACCTACCGCGTCGACATCGAGCAGGGCCTCGGTCTCGACGGCGCGCTCTTCGCCGACGCCGTGCAGAAGACCCTGAACGACGGGCGGAGCTGGGCCCACGGCGGCGCCCGCACCTTCGAGCGGGTCGACTCCGGGAAGCCGGACTTCGTCATCACACTGGCGAGCCCGGGTACCACCGCCGAGTGGTGCGCCAAGTCGGGGCTCGACACCACGGAGGACAACGTGTCGTGCGACTCGGCGTCCACCGAGCGCGTCATGATCAACGCGTACCGCTGGGCCCAGGGCTCCAAGACCTACGGCTTCGGTGACAAGATTCACGCCTACCGGCAGATGCTGATCAACCACGAGGTCGGCCACCGGCTCGGATACGGGCACGTCACGTGCGACAAGGACGGCGATCTCGCCCCGGTCATGCAGCAGCAGACCAAGTTCCTCGACCACGACGGAATCCACTGTCTGCCCAACCCCTGGCCCTATCCCGGGAGTTGACGGGGAATGGCCGGGCCGCGTTGACACGCGCCGAAAGATCGTTCATATTTTTTCGCATGTCATCCCGTCACGCCTCCGTTCGCGCCGCCCTTGAGCTGGCGCTGTTCGGCGTGACCGCGCTCTGCGTGGCCGACATTCACTGTTGCTGACGCCCGCCCCCGGCGAGTGCGTCGCTTTCTTTCCCGTCCTGTCTCCGTGCGCCGTCGAACCTCTCAGGTTCCGCGCGCCCGTGCCTCTTTCGGGCCGGTCGGACTCCGACGCCTGACGCCCTGGGCGAGCCCTGCGCTCTTCCGTCCCACTCCGCGTCATTCCGTCTCAGTATCCGAGTCATCCGAGAGGTCGTCTTCCGATGCGTCAACCGTCCGTCATAGCGCGCCGCGTGGCCGCGGCATCCGTCAGCCTGGTCGTGGCAGCGGGCGCCGCCGCCTGCGGGCCGAAGGACAACGATGCCAAGAGCTCCGGTGGCGACTCCCGGCCTCACAAGGGCGGCACGCTCACCGTCCTGAACTCCAATCCGCAGTCGGACTTCGACCCCGCGAGGCTCTACACCTCCGGCGGCGGCAACGTGCCCTCGCTCGTCTTCCGTACGCTCACCACCCGCAACCGCGAGAACGGGGCCGCCGGTGCCGAGGTCGTCCCCGACCTCGCCACGGACACCGGCCGCCCGAGCGAGAACGCGACCGTGTGGACGTACACCCTGAAGAAGGGCCTCAAGTTCGAGGACGGCACGCCGATCACCTCCGCCGACGTCAAGTACGGCATCGAACGCTCCTTCGCCGCCGAGCTCTCCGGGGGCGCGCCCTACCTGCGGGACTGGCTGATCGGCGGGGCCGGCTACCAGGGGCCCTACAAGGACAAGAAGGGCCTCGACTCGATCGAGACGCCGGACGCGCTGACCATCGTCTTCCACCTGAACAAGCCCGAGGGCGAGTTCCCCTACCTGGGCACGCAGACGCAGTTCACGCCCGTCCCGAAGGCCAAGGACACCGGCACGAAGTACGAGGAGCACCCGGTCTCCTCGGGCCCGTACAAGGTCGTCAGGAACGAGAACGACGGCGAGCGCCTCACCCTGGAGCGCAACACGTACTGGTCCGCGTCGACCGACGCCGAGCGCAAGGCCTACCCGGACAGGATCGACGTACGGTCCGGCCTGGACTCCGCCGTGATCAACCAGCGGCTGTCCTCGTCCCAGGGCGCGGACGCCTCCGCCGTCACCACGGACACCAACCTCGGCCCGGCCGAGCTCGCCAAGGTGACCGGGGACAAGGAGCTGGCCTCGCGCGTCGGCACCGGGCACTTCGGCTACACCAACTACCTCGCCTTCAACCCGAAGGTGAAGCCTTTCGACGACCCGAAGGTGCGCCAGGCGATCTCGTACGCCATCGACCGCAGCTCCGTGATCAACGCAGCGGGCGGCTCGTCGCTCGCCGAGCCCGCGACGACGTACCTGCCGAACCAGAAGTCCTTCGGCTACACGCCGTACGACCTGTTCCCGGCGGGCGCGTCCGGCAACGCGGCCAAGGCCAAGGAACTGCTGGCGCAGGCGGGCCACAAGAACGGCCTGACCATCACGCTCACCCATTCCAACGGCAAGGACTTCGAGACCAGCCCGGAGATCGCGACCGCCGTCCAGGACGCGCTCAAGAAGGCCGGCATCACCGTCAAGCTCCAGGGGCTGGAGGAGAACGACTACAGCGACAAGATCCACAGCGTGAAGAACGAGCCCGGCTTCTTCCTCGCGCACTGGGGTGCCGACTGGCCCTCCGGCGGCCCCTTCCTGGCCCCGATCTTCGACGGCCGGCAGATCGTCAAGGACGGAGCCAACTTCAACTCCGGCTTCCTCGATGACAAGTCGGTCAATGACGAGATCGACGCGATCAACAAGCTGACCGATCTCGACGAGGCCGCCAAGCGCTGGGGCGCACTGGACAAGAAGATCGGTGAGCAGGCGCTGACCGTGCCGCTGTTCCACCCCGTCTACAAGCGCCTGTACGGCGAGGGCGTCAAGAACATCGTGATCAGCGACTGGACCGGCGTTCTGGACATCTCCCAGGTCGCGGTGAAGTAGCACCGTGAGCGAGGCACTTGTCGCCTCCTCGGCCCCCGTGACGGACGTGTCCGTCACGGGGGCCGAGGAGGCCCGTCAGTTCTGGCGGCGGCTGCGTGCGCAGCGCGCCGCCCTCGTCGCGGCGGCCGTCGTCGCACTGCTCGTCCTGGTCGCGCTCGCCGCACCGCTGCTCACGGCGATCGAGGGCCAGGACCCCACCACCTACCACCCCTCGCTGGTGGACTCCGCGCGCGGCGGCGTCCCCGTCGGCCCGCTCGGCGGCATCGGCGCCGACCACTGGCTCGGCGTCGAACCCCAGACCGGCCGCGACCTCTTCGCACGCCTCGTCTACGGCGCCCGGGTCTCCCTCGGCGTCGCCCTCGCGGCGACCCTGGTCCAGGTCCTCATCGCCGTCGTCGTGGGCGTGGCGGCCGCGCTCGGGAGCCGATGGGTCGATCAACTGTTGAGCCGCATCACGGAGATCATCGTCGCCCTGCCGCTGATGATCATGTCGCTGGCACTGCTGGCCATCGTGCCCAGCAGCTTTCCGCGTCCCGTACTGGTCGCCCTCGTCATCGGGCTGATCGCCTGGGGCACCCTCGCGAAGATCGTGCGCGCGCAGACGCTCACGCTCAAGCAGCTCGACTACGTCGCCGCGGCCCGGCTCAGCGGCTGGGGCACCTGGCGCATCGCCCGACGCGAGCTGCTGCCGGGCCTCGCAGCCCCGCTCATCACGTACTCCGCGCTCCTCGTGCCGATGAACATCGGTGTCGAGGCGGCCCTGTCGTTCCTCGGCGTCGGTGTGAAGCCCCCGACGCCGTCCTGGGGACAGATGCTGACCGCCGCCGACGTCTGGTACCAGGCCGCGCCGCAGTACCTGCTGCTGCCCGCCGGCGCGCTGTTCGTCACCGTCCTGGCCCTGACCGTGCTCGGCGACGGCGTGCGCGTCGCCCTCGACCCCCGTGCGGCTTCCCGCCTGCGCGTCGGCACGGGCCGCAGACGCGAGGCCAGGGCCGACGCGAGCGCGGGCGTACCCGTCGGCGGCGGCACGGGCCTGCCCCGGCAGGACGCCGGAACATCGCCGCAGGGTGCGGGTGTACCCCGGCAGGACGCCGGAACATCGCCGCAGGGTGCGGGTGTACCCCGGCCGGACGCATCCGCCGACGAGACCGAGGAGGCCACCGCATGAGCGGCTTCGGCGGATTCGTCCTGCGCCGTGCGCTCGGGACCGCGGTCACCCTCCTCGCCATCTCGGTGATCATCTACGTCGTCTTCTACGCCACCCCGGGCAACGTCGCCCAGATCACCTGCGGCCCGCGCTGCTCACCCCTCCAGGTGCACCAGGTCGCCGGGCAGCTGCATCTCGGAGACCCGCTGTACGTGCGCTACTGGCACTTCCTGGAGGGGATCCTCGTCGGCCAGGACTACTCGACGGGCACCTCCGTCGAGCACTGCCCGGCGCCCTGCCTCGGGCTGTCGTACCAGACCGACCAGCAGGTCACGCGGCTGATCCTGACGAAGCTGCCGGTCAGCCTGTCACTGGTGTTCGGCGCGATGGTCGTATGGCTGGTTCTCGGCGTCGGCACCGGCGTGCTCTCCGCCTGGCGGCGCGGCCGGCTCAGCGAGCGGGCGCTGACCGCCGTCACCCTCGCCGGCACGGCGACGCCCGTGTTCGTCATCGGCCTGATCCTGATGATCGTCGTCTGCGGCCAGCTGGAACTGCTGCCCTTCCCGCAGTACGTGAACTTCTCCGACGACCCCGAACAGTGGGCGTGGAACCTGGTGCTCCCCTGGCTCTCGCTCGCCCTTGTCGAAGCCGCCGCGTTCGCACGGCTGACCAGGTCCTCGATGCTGGAGACGCTGGCCGAGGACCACATCCGGACCTTCCGCGCCTACGGCGTGGGCGAGCGGTCGATCATCGGGCGGCATGCCGTCAGGGGAGCGCTCGCCTCGATCATCGCGCTGAACGCCAACACCTTGGGGTCGGCGGTCGGCGGCGCGGTGCTCACCGAGACACTCTTCGGACTGCCCGGCATCGGCCAGGAACTGGTGCACGCGGTGAACGTCGTCGACCTTCCCGTGGTCGTCGGCATGGTCCTGGTCATCGGCTTCTTCGTGGTCGTCGCCAACGCCGTCGCGGACGTGCTCTACGCGATGGCCGACCGACGGGTGGTGCTGACATGAGCGACTCCTCCCTGCCCCCCTCCTCCGCTTCGGCCTCTCCAGTCCCTCTGGCCTCTCCGGCCCCTTCGGCGCTGGTAGAAGTGAGCGACCTCGTCGTCGACTTCGGGGACCTGCGCGCCGTCGACGGGCTCTCCTTCCGGCTGGAGAAGGGCGCGGCGCTGGGACTGGTCGGCGAGTCCGGCTCGGGCAAGTCCACCGTGGCGTCGGCCCTGCTGGCGCTGCACCGGGGCACCGGAGCGCACGTCGGCGGCACGGTCCGGGTGGCCGGGGTGGACGTCCAGCGGGCGTCCGACGACGAACTGCGCCGGCTGCGCGGCGCGAAGGCCGCCATGGTCTTCCAGGACCCGTTGTCCTCCCTCGACCCGTACTACGCGGTCGGCGACCAGATCGCCGAGGTGTACCGGGTGCACACCAAGGCGTCCCGGCGAGCGGCACGCGCGCGTGCGGTGCGGGTGCTGGACCACGTCGGCATCCCCGACGCGGTCCGCCGGTCCCGCTCGCGCCCGCACGAGTTCAGCGGCGGAATGCGCCAGCGCGCTCTCATCGCCATGGCCCTGGCCTGCGAACCCGAGCTCCTGATCGCCGACGAGCCGACCACGGCCCTCGACGTGACCGTCCAGGCCCAGATCCTCGACCTCCTGCACACCCTGCGGGAGGAGACGGGGACCGGGCTGCTGCTGGTCACCCATGACGTCGGGGTAGCGGCCGAGAGCGTCGACGAGATCCTGGTGATGCGTCACGGACGCGCGGTCGAGCACGGGCCGGTCGCCGCCGTCCTCGGCGCACCCCGGGAGCCGTACACCCGCGAACTCCTCGGCGCCGTCCCCCGCGTGGACACACCTCGCGTGGTCGAGCGGGTCGGCCACGAAGGCGCCGGACCGGACGACGGCGCACGGTCCGTCGTGATCGGCACAGGACCGGACGGCGGCGCACGGTCCGGCGAGGGCGCCTCACAGGCCCGGCCGGTTTCCCCGGCCGCGGGGACCGGCCCGGCCGGGGAAACCAGCCGGGCCGAGGGCCTCCGCTCGGACGACGTCGTCCTCGAAGCGATCGGGCTCCGGCGGGAGTTCGGGCGCGGGAAGCGGCGGTTCGCGGCCGTCGACGACGTGTCGCTGAACGTCCGCCGGGGCGAGACCCTCGGCATCGTCGGCGAGAGCGGCAGCGGGAAGACGACCCTCGGAAGGATGCTGGTCGGGCTCCTGGAGCCCACGGCCGGCGTGGTCCGCCACGAGGGGCGCGAACAGTCCGGCGTCCACCCCTCGGTGCAGATGGTCTTCCAGGACCCGGTGTCGTCCCTCAACCCCCGCCGGAGCGTGGGCGAGTCCATCGCCGATCCGCTGCGGGCACGCGTGGCGGGGGTCCCTCCGCTCGGGCGAAGCCGGGAGCGGGGGAGGGACGAGGGGCGCATTCGAGGACGCGTACGGGAACTGCTGGAGCGCGTGGGGCTCGAAGGGGCGCACTACGACCGCTACCCGCACGAGTTCAGCGGCGGGCAGCGCCAGCGCGTCGGCATCGCGCGGGCACTCGCCGCCGAGCCGCACGCCATCGTGTGCGACGAGCCGGTCTCCGCGCTCGACGTCACCACACAGGCCCAGGTGGTCGCCCTGCTCGGCGAGTTGCAGCGGGAACTCGGGCTCGCGCTGGTGTTCGTGGCACACGATCTGGCGGTCGTACGCCAGGTCAGCGACCGGGTGGCGGTGATGCGGCGCGGCCGGATCGTCGAGTACGGTCCCGCCGACGAGGTCTACGAGAGCCCGCGGGACCCGTACACCCGGCAACTGCTGGCCGCCGTACCGGCACTGGACCCGGAGATCGCGGCACGGCGCCGCGCCGAGCGCAAGGAGTTGTTCCCGGCGTGACCCGCGCCCCCGGGCCCGGCGAATACGCGCCTGTTTGATCTCGTAGCGCGACGAAACGCGGCCTGCGCGGGAAAGTTACGGCCGTTCACCCCTTTTGGTGGTGTGGCGGACAACCGTCCGCCGCACCACCGCCTTGTCCGCATACGTTCGTCCCGCTGCGAGCCGCCGGGTCAACGGCGGCTCCCCATACGGGAGATCGGGGGTGTGCTCGTGCGGATCGGACTGCTGACAGAGGGTGGCTATCCGTATGTGAGCGGTGACGCCGGGCTCTGGTGCGACCGGCTCGTGCGTGGGCTCGGGCGGCACGAGTTCGACATCTACGCGCTCAGCCGCACCGAGCGCCAGGAGGACCAGGGCTGGATCCAGCTGCCGCCCCAGGTCGGACGCGTACGCACGGCACCGCTGTGGACGGCGCACAGCGACGGGGTGGTGTACGGGCGCCGGGCCCGGCGCCGGTTCGCCGAGGCGTACGGCGAGCTGGCGGCGGTGGTGTGCGCAGGCCCGGAAGCCGCGGGCGCGGAAGTATTCACTGAAGTCCCCGGGGACCCGGCGGACTCGGTCGGCGCCGAGGCGGACCGTTTCGCCAACGCCCTGTACGGACTGGCCGAACTCGCCCGGGACGAGGGCGGACTGGCCGGCGCCCTGCGCTCCGAGAACGCGGTACGTGCCCTGGAACACGCCTGTCGCGCACCCGGAGCACTCCGCACGGCCCGCACCGCGCGCGTACCCGATCTGCTCACCGTCGCCGCGCACATCGAGCGCGCCCTGCGCCCCCTCTCGCTGGACTGGTACGAGGACGACGCGCTCGGTTCGGCCGACCTCTGCCACGCCGCGGCCGGCGGAACCGCGGCGCTGCCCGGTCTCCTCGCCCGGCACTTCCTCGGGGTCCCGCTGCTGGTCACCGAGTACGGCGTGCAACTGCGGGCGCACTACCTGGCCGCCGCGACCCTCGAAGAGGCCCCCGCCGTCCGGGCGCTGCTCGCCGCGTTCCACGGCCGGCTCGCCACCGAGGTGTACCGCGCCGCCGCGCTCATCACGCCCGGGAACGCGCACGCCCGCCGCTGGCAGGAGCGCTGCGGTGCCGACCGCGCCAAGCTGCGCACCGTCCACCCCGGCATGGAGGCCGCGCGCTTCGCGGACGTCGGGGAGGCTGTGCGGGGCAGCCGGTGCGCGGACCCCGGCACGCTGGTGTGGGTCGGCCGCGTCGAACCGGCCAAGGACCTGATCTCCTTACTGCACGCCTTCGCCGAGATCCGCAGCGCCGAGCCGAAGACCCGGCTGCGGATCGTCGGCACCCCGGCCGAGGGACCGGACGGCGCTACCTATCTGGCTCATTGCAAGGCGCTGGCCGCTCAGCTCTTCCCCGACGAGGCGGAAGGTGCGCACGCGGTCGGCGACAACCCGGTCTCCTTCGAGGAGATCGGCGGCCCGGAGATCCCGAGCCTCGCGGAGGCCTACGCCTGCGGAGCCCTGATCGTCCTGTCCAGCGTCGTCGAGGGCTTCCCGGTCAGTCTCGTCGAGGCCATGCTCTGCGGCCGGGCCACCGTCTCCACGGACGTGGGAGCGGTCGTCGAGGTCATCGGCGGCACCGGGCTGGTGGTCCCGCCGCGCAATCCACGGGCGCTCGCGGAAGCGTGCGTGGCACTGCTGCGCGACCCCGAGCGCCGTGAGCGTCTGGGCGCGGCCGCCCGTGCCCGCGCCCTCGAACTCTTCACCGTCGAGCAGAACATCACGGCATTTCACGGCATTTACCTGGAGATCGTCTCGCACTCCCCGGTGCGTCGGGTCATCGTGGACGACGAGGGGGAGCCGCTCCCCTTCGGAGTCCCGGCCGAGGCCCATGCGCCCGCTCGCTGGACCGCGCCGCACCTCATGACCGCCGGCCGACCGCGCTGGGCGGAGGGGGCACCGGTACGAGCCACCGCGCCCTCGCCCGTGCCCCTGCCCCTGCCGGTACCAGTCTCCGTGGGGGAGGGCGCGTGACGATCGACAGCGCCGGACCCGGCGCCCCGAGCGGACCCGGTGCCCCGAGCGGACCCGGCGCCCCGAGCGGGCTCGACGGCCCGGGTGAACCGGACAGGCCCGCGACAGTGGCGAGCCCCGGCACCTGGGACGAGCGTGCAGCGCGCGACACCGGTTCACTCCGGGACGGTGCCCCGGCACCTGACAGCTCCCCGGGCGGGCGCGGGCCCGCCGGGCGCCGCGGCGCGGTGGACCCCGTGAAAGCCCTGATGCACCGGCACCGCGAGCTCTGCGAGCGGGCCGTGGACCCGCTGGAGATCGCGGCGGGTCTGGAGGCGCACGGCGTGACCGACCGGACCGCCGCGCGGTTCAGGCACCGGGACGTCTTCTCGCTCGCCGAGGAGATGTACGCCCGCGCGGCACGCGACGGGGAGTCCGCGCCCCGCACCGAGACTCCGGGACACCCCGTCGCGCGCGCCTACTGGGCGGTGCTCGCCCTGGTGCCGGGCGCCCTCGGTTCGGCCGTCGTCGTCGGGCTGCGGCTCACCGACGGGAACCAGCGTCTCGCGGTCGCCGCCTTCGGTGCCCTGGCCATGGTGTCGGGCCTGCACGTCGCCCTCCGCCGAGGCCCTCTGAGCACCCGGCACCGCACGACGAACGCCGCACGCGCGTGGACCTGCTGGCTCGTCGTCTACACCCTTGTCGGTGACGGACTGCTGAGCGCCGGGCGGGACGGCGGCCCCGACGGCCCCTGGCCCGTGGCCACCGCGCCCGTGCTGGCCCTCTCCCTGGCCTGCGCGCCGGCGGCCTGGTGCGCCCACCTCTTCGCCGCCCGCGCCCGTCGTCGGCTGAGCGCGAGCCGCGGCCTGGAGGAGTTCGCCGCGTCCGCACGCCCCCTGCTCCTCGGAGCGTTCACCCTCTTCCTGTGCGCGCTGGGCGGGCTTCTCGCGCTGTCAGCGACGGCACTGGACGAATCACCCGGCTTCGCCGGAGCCGGCGCCCTGGGCGCACTGCTCCTGCTCGCACGGCTGCTGACCGCACGGGGCTTCACCCACGCCCCGGGCCGCGCGCTCGCCGGCGCGGGCGCGACGGAGGCCACCGCCCTCGCCACGGCCTTCGCCGCGCGCCTGCCCGGCTGCTCGTTCCTGGCCATCCCCGTCGACAACCTGATCGGGGCAGCGGGACCCGGCGCCGTACCCGCCCTGGCCTGCGGGGCGGGCGCCCTCGTCCTCCTCGTCCAGGCCACCCGCACCCTCACCCGCGCCTCGGCCCACGCCCTGCCCTGCGAGGCCCCGTGAGCCATCATCCGCGCCCCGCCACACCGCGCCCCGCCACACCGCGCCCCGTCACACCGCGCCCGCCTGCCCGGTGGCCCGAGGCCGCCCGAAACCGGCCCACGACACCCCCACCGCCGTGAACCCTCCTCCCCGGCGACCGGGCTGCGTCCCGGATCCGGGCCCTCTTTCTCCCGCGGGGCCGACACCGCGGGCCCTCTCCACGACCTATGGCACCACCTCGAAGGAGACAGTCAGATGATCACCTCCCGAACCGGAGAATCCGCCCCGGGAGCCGCCCGATGAGGGTCCTGCTGATCGGAGCCAACGGCTACCTCGGCCGTTTCGTCGCCGACAGACTGCTCGCCGACCCGGCCGTGCAGCTCACCGCCCTCGGCCGGGGCGACGACGCCGACGTACGGTTCGACCTCGCCTCGGGCAGCCCCGGCGCGCTCACCCGCTTCCTGGACGCGGTGCACCCCGGAGTCGTCATCAACTGCGCGGGCGCCACCCGCGGCGGCGCCCGCGACCTGACCCGGCACAACACCGTCGCCGTCGCCACGGTCTGCGAGGCCCTGCGCCGCAGCGGCTGCGGGGCCAGGCTCGTCCAGATCGGCTGCGGTGCCGAGTACGGGCCCAGCCAGCCCGGCTCCTCCACCGCCGAGGACGCCGTGCCACGTCCGGGCGGCCCGTACGGAGTGAGCAAACTCGCCGCGACCGAACTCGTCCTCGGCTCCGGACTGGACGCCGTCGTGCTCCGCGTCTTCTCCCCAGCGGGACCCGGCACACCCGCCGGATCCCCCCTCGGCCGGCTCGCCGAAGCCCTGCGGCGCGCCATGCAGGCCAGCGACGGCGAACTCAAACTCGGCGGCCTGGGCGTCCAACGCGACTTCATCGACGTCCGTGATGTCGCCCGCGCCGTCCACGCCGCCTCCCTGTCCGCCGCACAGGGCGTGATCAACATCGGCTCGGGCCGTGCCGTACGCCTCCGCGACGCCGCCGCCGTCCTCGCACGCGTGGCCGGCTACAGCGGCACCCTGCATGAACTCGACGGCCCGCCCGGCCCGTCCATGCGGTCGTCCATCGGCCACCCCCGCCCCGAACCCGACCACGTGACCCCGGTCGCGTACCCCTACCCGGACGGCTGCGGCAGCTGGCAGCAGGCCGATGTGCGCACCGCACGCGACCGGCTCGGCTGGCGTCCCCGGATCAATCTCGAGGAATCCCTCGCCGACATCTGGATGGAGGCGGCATGTCGTATCTGACCAGCGTCGCGACCGGCAGTGCGAGCACTGACTTAGGACTCGGCTTCGGCATCCCCGGTTATGCGCACCCCCTTGTCGCTCCCGTGGAATGGGACGAACTCACGCGCCCCGGCACCCCCTTGCACTGGGTCGTCCTGAACGTGGACAACGGTCCCGGCGAGCGACCCGACCCGCGCTGCCTGGAGGCCACCGGACGGCTGCGCAACGCGGGCGTCCGGGTGCTGGGACTTCTCGACGCCGCCCATGGCGTACGCCCCTTCGGCGAAACGATGGCCGACGCGCGCCGCCATCTCGACTGGTACCAGGCCGACGGATTCCTCCTCGACCGCTGTCCCACCGAACGTGCCGCGCTCCCCGAGACCCGCCGTACGGTCGGCGCCCTGCGCGCCCTTTGCGACGGCGCCCACATCGTGCTGGGCCACGGCACCCACCCCCACCCGGGATACGCCGAGAACGCCGACCAACTGGTGACCTTCTCGGGCCCATGGACCGAATACCGCTGGTCGCAGGTCGCCGAATGGACCGCCGACTACCCCCCCGAGCGCTTCTGCCATTTCGTTCACGGTGTGCCGCGCGGCCACCTGGACGAGGCACTGCGCATCGCCCGCTGGCAGGGTGCCTCGACGATCTACTTCACCGACCGCTCGGATCACGGCGGGCAGGCCGACCCCTGGGAGACGATGCCCGGCTACTGGGACGAGATCGTCTCGCGGATCGGAACGGGTGTCTCGGAATGAAGAAGGGCGTGGCAGTGTTACGGGGAGAACAACCGTAGTGATTGACCGACCAACGGAGTCCCCGTGTCGCTGCCACCCCTGGTCGAGCCAGCCTCTGAGCTCACCGTAGACGAGGTCCGCAGGTACTCCCGCCACCTGATCATCCCCGATGTGGGTATGGACGGGCAGAAGCGGCTGAAGAACGCCAAGGTGCTCTGTGTGGGCGCCGGCGGCCTCGGATCGCCGGCGCTGATGTACCTGGCCGCGGCGGGCGTCGGCACGCTCGGCATCGTGGAGTTCGACGAGGTCGACGAGTCGAACCTGCAGCGCCAGATCATCCACAGCCAGGCGGACATCGGCCGCTCCAAGGCCCAGTCCGCGCGCGATTCCGTACTGGGCATCAACCCGTACGTGAACGTGGTCCTTCACGAAGTGCGGCTCGAGGCCGAGAACGTGATGGACATCTTCAGCCAGTACGACCTGATCGTCGACGGCACGGACAACTTCGCGACCCGCTACCTGGTCAACGACGCGTGCGTGCTGCTCAACAAGCCGTACGTGTGGGGCTCGATCTACCGCTTCGACGGACAGGCCTCCGTCTTCTGGTCCGAGCACGGTCCCTGCTACCGCTGCCTCTACCCGGAGCCCCCGCCGCCGGGCATGGTCCCCTCCTGCGCCGAGGGTGGTGTCCTCGGTGTGCTGTGCGCGTCCATCGGTTCCATCCAGGTCAACGAGGCGATCAAGCTTCTCGCGGGCATCGGCGAGCCGCTTGTCGGCCGCCTGATGATCTACGACGCCCTGGAGATGCAGTACCGCCAGGTCAAGGTCCGCAAGGACCCGAACTGTGCGGTCTGCAGTGAGAACCCCACCGTCACCGAGCTCATCGACTACGAGGCCTTCTGCGGCGTCGTGTCCGAGGAGGCGCAGGAGGCGGCCGCTGGCTCGACGATCACTCCCAAGCAGCTCAAGGAGTGGATCGACGACGGCGAGAACATCGAGATCATCGATGTCCGCGAGATCAACGAGTACGAGATCGTCTCGATCCCCGGCGCCAAGCTGATCCCGAAGAACGAGTTCCTCATGGGAACCGCCCTCGCGACCCTGCCGCAGGACAAGAAGATCGTCCTGCACTGCAAGACGGGTGTCCGCAGTGCGGAGGTCCTCGCCGTCCTGAAGTCCGCCGGTTTCTCCGACGCGGTGCACGTCGGCGGCGGGGTGATCGGCTGGGTCCACCAGATCGAGCCAGAGAAGCCGGTGTACTGACCGGAGGCTTCGCCCGCTCCGTCGATGGCTTCGACGGCGGGGGTTTCGCGGACCAGGTGTCCTCGAGACCCCCGCCTTCGTCATGAGCAGACCTTGCCGTCCTTCGGCACCGTCGCGTCCAGCAGATAGCTGTTCACGGTCGAGTCGACACAGTCGCTGCCACTCCCGTAGGCGCCATGACCCTCGCCCTTCCAGGTGAGTTCCACGCCCACGCCCTTGCCGAGCTCGTCCGCCATCCTGCGGGCGCCCTCGTAGGGTGTCGCCGGGTCCCCGGTGTTGCCGACGACCAGTACGGGTCCGGCTCCCGGCGCATCGACCTCGGGGTTGTCGTACTGACCGGCCACCGGCCAGTCGTGGCACCAGCCCGCCGTGTCCCAGCCCATGAAGTCCCCGAAGACGGGCGAGATCTTCTCGAACTCGGGCAGCCGCTTCCTCGTCTCCTCGGGAGTCGGCCGCTCCTTGTCGTCCAAGCACGATATGACCCGTTGGGAATGCGTCGTCGTGCCGTAGTGCCCCGAGGCGTCGCGTTCGTTGTACCCGTCGGCGAGCGTCAGCAGGGCCGAACCGTCCCCGCCCTCGGCGTCCTTCAGGGCTTCGGTGAGGCGCGGCCAGCTCTCCTTGCTGTAGAGCGGCAGCACGATGCCGGTGAGGGCCAGTGTCTGGCCGAGCCTGCGCCCGCTCGCGGTGGGCAGAGGCTTCGCGTCGATCCGCTTCAGCAGGTCCGCGATCTTCCGGGAGCCCTGCTTCGGGTCCTGGCCGGTGGACCTGAGGTAGTCGTCCAGGGCGCGCTGGAATCCCAGCGTCTGGTTCTTGGCGTGGCCCACGGTGTCGGCGCTCGGGTCGACGACCGCGTCCAGCACCAGACGTCCCACGTTCTTGGGGAACAAGTGCGCGTACACGCCGCCCAGTTCGGTCCCGTAGGAGAAGCCCAAGTAGTGCATCCGGCGGTCGCCGAGGACCTCGCGCATCAGGTCCATGTCGCGAGCGGTATCGGTCGTCGAGACATGGGACATCAGTTTTCCGGCGGCCTTCGCGCAGCCCTTGCCGAAGTCCGCGGCGTCCTTGAAGTAAGCCGCTTCCTCGGCCGCGTCGTCCGGTGTGGCGTCCACCGACTCGGAGGCCTGGATCGCCTTGTCCCCCCGGCACCGCACACCTTCGCTGGCGGCCACACCACGCGGGTCCCAGCTCACCAGGTCGTAGCGTTCGTGGAGCGGACCGACGACGCTCTCGTACGACGGCATCGTGGCGACGCCCGAGCCGCCGGGGCCACCGAAGTTGAACAGCAGTGAGCCGATGCGCCTGCCCTGACCGCCGGTCGCCTTCGAACGGATGAGCGCGAGGCCGATCGTCGTGCCGCCCGGCCTCGCGTAGTCCAGCGGCACCTTGAGCGTCGCGCACTGCCAGCCGCTTCCGGGCGCGGGGGAGTCCGAAGTGCCTTTGCAGCGGCCCCAGTCGAGCTTCTGCGAGGTGAGCGAGGCGGGCAGGGCCGAGGGCCCGCCGGAAGACGGCGCGGTGGCCGACGGCCCGTCACCGTTCTTCCCCTCGTCCTCGCCGTCGGGCGACGAGCCCCCGCCGCAGCCGGCCAGCAGCAACGCGGCGGCGGCCGTTGCCGTCCACCGTCCGAAACGTGTCATGAGTGTCCCCCTCGCCCGTGGTCCGCCCGAAGTCGCGGATCACATGCAGGCCATAGTAGGCGTCGGCCGCACGCCGCCGTCGAGGCCTGTGGATAACGCTCTGACCTGCTGTTTTCTAGGAACAAACGGTGCCGGTCGGCGGCACGGTGCCCTGCAGCAGATAGCCGTTCACCGCGCCTTGCACGCACTTGTTCTTGCTGTCGTACGCCCCGTGCCCCTGGCCCTTGTAGGTCAGCTCGACTCCGACACCCTTGCCGAGCGCGTTCACCATCGCCCGGGCGCCCTCGTACGGCGTGGCGGGGTCGCCGGTGTTGCCGACCACGAGGATCGGCGCCGCGCCGGGGGCGCTGACGTCCGGGTGCTCGGCGGCTCCCGGCACGGCCCAGTCGGTGCAGCTGACCAGGCCCCAGGCCAGATAGTCACCGAACAGCGGCGAGGCGGCCCGGAACTCCGGAATCTTCGACTGCACATGGTCCGCGGTGTAACGCGGCTTGTCGTCGGCGCAGTTGATGGAGATGTTCGCCGGGGTGATGTTGCTGTACTGACCGTTCTCGCTGCGCCCGTTCAACGAGTCCGACAGCAGCATCAACACCTGGCCGTCGCCGTCGTACGCCTGCTGAAGTCCCTCCGTCAGGTACTGCCAGAAGTCCTTGGAGTACAGCGACTGCGCGATGCCGTTGGTCGCGGCGGTCTGGGTGAGCCGGCGCGGGAAGACACCGGGGATCGGCTTCGTCTCCAGATCCTTGAGCAGTTTGGCGATGCGGTCCTTGACGTCCTGCGGGGTGTCACCGATGGGGCAGCCCTCGACCTTCGAGGTGCAGTCCGCCGCGAAGTTGTCCAGCGCGAGCTGGAAGCCCTTGGCCTGCCCGAGGGAGCTCTGTTCCGCGTTCTGCGTCGGGTCGACCACTCCGTCGAAGACGGCGCGGCCCACGTTCCTGGGGAACAAGTGGGCGTAGACGCCGCCGAGTTCGGTGCCGTACGAGATGCCGAAGTAGTGCATCTTGTCGTCGCCGAGAACCTGCCGCATCAGGTCCATGTCGCGAGCGGCGTCCGTCGTGCGCACGTGGGGGAGGACCTTGCCGGAGTTCTTCTCGCACGCGGCGTTGAACATCCTGGTGTTCCGCAGGAGTTCCTGCTGTTCGGCGGCGTCGTCCGGCGTGGCGTCCTGCTGGAAGAACCTGTCGAGCTGTTGGTCGCTCTCGCACTTCACACCCGCGCTGCGGCCGACGCCACGCGGGTCGAAACTCACCAGGTCGTAGCGGGTGCGCAGGGCCGCGTAGTCCTGTCCGAAGGCGGGCAAGGCGGTGACGCCCGACCCGCCGGGGCCGCCGAAGTTGAAGATGAGCGAGCCGATGCGCTTGCCCGGGTCGCCGCTCGTCTTCGCGCGGATCAGTGCGAGCCCGATCGTGTCGCCCTTGGGGTCGGACCAGTCGAGGGGCACTCTCAAGGTGGCGCACTGCCACTCCGCGCCGCCCGGCAGGGGTGAAGGAGCGTTGCCGCCGCCCTCCGCCTCGGACGGTGCCGGGCACGCCTTCCAGCTCAGCTTCTGTGCCGTCAGATCCTCGTCCTTGGAGTCACCGCTGCAGCCGGACACCCACGAGGCCAGCAGGACGGCGGTGAAGGCCAGGGCGGCGGCGCGCCGCCGGGACGGGTTCGGCATGCTCCCCATCCTGCGGGCGGGCGAGGTGGTGCGCTCGGGGCACGAGCCGTGTGGGTGAGGGCACACCACGGGGCCCGCACGCTGCGGGCGCGGGGCATGGACCAGACCCTCCGCACGCGGGTGGGCCGAGGCGCGTACGGCATCGTCCGCCCGCCGACCCCGCCGACCCCGCCGACCCCGCCGACCCCGCCGACCCTAGAGTGCGCCCTTGCGTGTCAGATGGTTGAAGAACAGCCATCCCGGCAGCACCGGAATCCACAGGGTGAGCAGCCGGTACAGCAGGACCGCGGGCGCCGCGACCTCCTTGGGGAGACCCACGGCGATCAGACCGACGGTGAGGGTCGCCTCGACCGCGCCGACACCACCCGGGGTCGGCGCCGCCGAACCCAGCGCGTTACCGGCGAGGAAGACGACGGCGACACTGGCGAGGCTGAGCGAGGTCGTCTGTTCGTTGCCGAACGCCCGGATCGACGCGTCCAGGCACATCACGAAGCAGGCCGTCAGCAGCAGCATGCCTCCGATGCCGGTCACGAGCTTCTGCGGCCGCTGCAGCACGTCGAGCATGCGCGGGACGACGCCCGCGAACAGCGACCTCACGCGCGTGGAGACGAACTTGCGCAGCAGCGGCACCGACGTCACCACGAGGATGAACACCGCGACCGTCAGCAGACCCGCGATGACCGTACGGGACGGCGACAGGGACGGCGTCTTCTCCGTGCCGGTCAGATAGCCGAAGGACAGCAGCATCAGGATGTGGCAGCCGAGTCCGAACAGCTGGGACGCTCCGACACTCGCCACCGCGAGTCCCGGCCGCACCCCGGCACGCTGCAGGAAGCGTGTGTTGAGGGCGACGCCGCCGACCGCGGCGGGCGCCACGATCTTCACGAACGAGCCGGCGACCTGCGCCGCCGCGGTCCGCAGGAACGGCACCCGCTCGGGCACGAAGCCGAGCAGGCTCATCGCCGCCGCGAAGTAGCTCAGAGCGGAGAACAGAGCGGCCGCCGCGACCCAGCCCCACTGGGCGCTGTCGAAGAGGGTCCTGAACTCGATGTGGGTGAGCTGGGTCAGCAGGAAGTAGGCGCCGATCGCTCCGGCGATGAAACTGATCAGCGTGCGGGGCTTGATCCGCTCAAGGCGGGCCGGCTCGACGGGCGCCTGCGGCCTGATCAGCAGTACCTGGTGGCGGATCTGGGTGAGCAGATCCTCCTCACGCGCCTCGTCCAGGGCCTCGTCGATCGCCCGCTTCTCGGCGCGCTGCTCGGCGCGTACGGCCTTCTTCCCGGATTTCTCCGGGACGGGTGCGGCTGTGTCGGTGGTTTCCTCGGCCGCTTCCTCGGCACGGGCGAGCCTGGCCTGCCGTGAGGCCTCCAGCACGGCCTCGCGTTCGCGCTGCGAGCGCTCCCGGGCAAGTTTGCGCAGGGTCGCGCGCGTGGAGCGCGTCAACGCGATCGGCTGGAGCATGGGCAGGCAGTCGGCGACGGCGTCCGGGCCGAGCACGCCGACCGCGGACGCCACCGCGCGCTCGGCGCCCACGCGCAGCCCGAGAGTGGTCACCAGCTGGGCGATGTCCATGCGCAGCAGCAGATCGCCCGCCGCGATCTCGCCACCGCGCAGATCGGTGAGGATCACGGTGCCGGAACGATCCACCAGGATCGCGTCGCCGGCGAGCCGGCGGTGCGCGATGCGCCGGGACTGCAGCGCCTGCACCTGGTGCCAGGTGTCGCGCAGCAGTTCGTCGGTGATCAGTTCGTCGGGCAGCGAGTCGAGGGTGTGACCGCCGGTGTGCTCGTAGACGAGCATCACGGCGTCCGGGCCCAGCTCTGAGGTCGCGATCAGCTTGGGCGCGTTGGCCCCGGCCGCGATGGCCGCGTACGCGAGGAGGGCTTCCTGCTCCAGGGCCTGGCGCAGTGACTGGAGGCTGCGGCGCGTGGTGATGCCGCGCAGCGTCAGACGGCGCCAGACGCGGTAGAAGAAGCCCTGTGCCTGCTGCTCGCGGTCCACGACCGTGACGTCCAGCGGCCGGCCGTCCTCCAGGGTGACGAAGTAGCGTCGGCCGCGGTCGCCGCTCTCCGCGGTCTCCGGCATCTCCTCGCGGGCCGCGCTGACCGGGTGGAAGCCGACATGGCGAAGGCCTGCCATCAGTGTCCGTCCGGTCGGCCGCACGTTCGGCGAACCGACCGCGTACAGCGTTCCGTAGGCGACGGTCCAGCCGATCAGCACCGTCAGGATGATCGAGAACGGGGTCGTGTAGCCGGTCACCAGCATGGAGAAGGCGTCGAGGAGCAGCACGACCCAGAGCACCCCGCGCCAGCGCGGTCTGCGGGACATGCCGACGGCCGTCATGTAGGCGATGACCGGTGCGAGATAGCCGTGCACTGGGTCGGTGAGGGCGTGGATGTCACCCGGCGAGGGCTGGGTGAGCGCCTCCTGGATGGAGCCCGGGGCGCCCTTGGCGACCCAGAGGTCCGTGGCGAGGGTCACTCCGTGGGCGAGGACCGCGGCCAGGACGCCGTCGGCGATGCGCAGCCCGTCCCGTTTGATCAGCCGCTCGATGGCGAAAGCGACCGGCACCAGGAGGATCGCGATGCTCGACGCCAGCCCCGCGATCTTGATCAGCAGATCGGGTGCCTGCCCGGTGCCCTTGTTGATGTCCTGTTCGAGACCCGAGGTGGTGCCGTGCGCGAACGCGGCGATGGCGAGCAGCACCACGATCGCGAGAACTCCGACCAGGAGCCGCATCAGGTCGGACGGGCGGTGCACGCGCGCGGGAAGCAGCGGTTCGTCGCCTTCGACCTCGTCGGCATGGACCTCGTCGGCGCATTCGGCGTCCCGCTTGGCCTGCCGCTTCTCGTCCCCGTAGGTCCGAGAAGGGGTTTCAGGGGCGCTGGGAGTGGACTCCTCGGCGTCGTCCGAGCCCGTGCTCGTCACGGAGGGGGACTCGCTCGCCCTGCCGTCCGTGTCCTTCTCGTCGGCGCGACCGGTGTCCGGGCGTGCCGACGCGGCGGAGGTGCCCTCCGCGTCTTCGGGGTGCACGCCCTGCTGCCTCATGGTCTCTTCTTGATCTCGTATCACCAGTCACCGCCCGCACGATGGTGGCATGCCCGACCGACACACGGGGGCATCAGGGTGCAAATGCGGGGCGCGCAATCTGCTACAAGCGTCACTCCGTGGCGGGGAATACGCACAGTCCCCGCCGCGGCACGTTGTCGGTGGGGTGGGGCAGGATGGGGCGGATGAGCGAGGAGAGCCTTCCGGCGGACGCCCTGCCGGAGTACGCGGAGCGGGTCCTCGACGTCGCCGAGCTGATCCCGCCCGGCCGCGTCATGACGTACGGCGACATCGCCGAATGGCTGGAAGAGGGCGGGCCGCGCCAGGTGGGCCGGGTGCTGGCCCTCTACGGAGGAGCGGTTCCGTGGTGGCGTGTCATACGGGCCGACGGTGCGCTGCTCCCCGGCCACGAACTGGACGCGCTGGCCCATTACCGCGCCGAGGGAACGCCTCTGAAGGAGGCGAGCCGGACCTCCGAGGGGCATCTGCCACGCGTCGACATGAGACGGGCCCGATGGGACGGCGGCGAACGCGCTGAAGCTCACACCTGACAGCTTCCGGCATTCACGGGGCCGAAGGGGAAACTGAGGTCCGTATGAGGGAAACGAGGCACATCCGTGACATGCCGTACGTTCGTGAAGGACGGGACGCACGTGGCATGAGGGAAGAATCGGAAGCCCTCCTTCCGTGACCGCACCGGCGTAGCGTCGTCGGCACGCGTCCCCCTCACCCCGCGGTCACCGCCCGCCACGCGCGGTAGCTCCGC
Organism: Streptomyces sp. NPDC002742; assembly: GCF_042888885.1. Lineage (NCBI taxonomy): Bacteria > Bacillati > Actinomycetota > Actinomycetes > Kitasatosporales > Streptomycetaceae > Streptomyces > Streptomyces sp. NPDC002742. The sequence continues at coordinate 148,574 of NZ_JBIAQF010000007.1, read as the reverse complement.
CAACCAGTACGACCACCAGGACCGGCGAACCACGTGAGCTCCACTTCCTCCACCGGACGCCTGACGCACCCATCGGGGCGCCAGGGGGCTCGTGGTGCGTACCGTCTGGTGCGCACCCTGCCGGCCCGGGTGGACCCCCCTCGTCTTGACGCAGCGCAACGCGCCGTGGTTGACCACGGCAGCGGTCCGCTGCTCGTGCTCGCGGGTCCCGGTACGGGCAAGACGACCACGCTCGTCGAATCCGTGGCCGCCCGGATCGAACGGGGTGGGGACCCGGAACGGATCCTGGTGCTCACGTTCAGCCGCAAGGCGGCCGTGGAGCTGCGCGACCGTATGGCGCTGCGCATAGGGGCAGCCCGTGCCCCCCGGGCCACCACCTTCCACTCCTTCTGCTACGCCCTGGTCCGCGCCCACCAGGACAGCGACCTGTTCGCGGAGCCCCTGCGGCTGCTGTCCGGCCCCGAGCAGGACGTCGCCGTGCGCGAGCTGCTCGCGGGCCAGCCCGACCTGGAGCGGCTGGGCCTCGCCCATGTGCGCTGGCCGGACGAACTGCGCGCGTGCCTGACCACGCGCGGCTTCGCCGACGAGGTCCGCGCGGTCCTCGCCCGGAGCCGGGAACTCGGGCTCGGCCCCGACGCCCTGGAGGCCTTCGCGCGGCGCATCGGCCGCCCGGACTGGGGCGCGGCGGCCGCCTTCCTCGCCGAGTACCTCGACGTCCTCGACATGCAAGGAGTCCTGGACTACGCGGAACTGGTCCATCGCGCGGTGCTCCTCGGCCGGCGCCCCGAGGTCGCCGAGCGGCTCGCGGCGCAGTACGACGCCGTCTATGTGGACGAGTACCAGGACACCGACCCCGCGCAGGTGCGGCTGTTGCGCGGCCTCGCCGGCGGTGGGCGCACCCTCGTCGCCTTCGGCGACCCCGATCAGTCGATCTACGCCTTCCGCGGCGCCGACGTGAACGGCATCCTGGACTTCCCCGACGCCTTCCCGCGCGCGGACGGCCGTCCGGCTCCGGTCGAGGTCCTAGGGACGTCCCGCCGCTCGGGCGCCGGCCTGCTGGCAGCCACCCGCCGGCTCACCCAGCGGATGCCGCTGACCCGTCTGCCGGCCCACAAGGTGCGTGCCCATCGCGAGCTGTCCCCGGTGCGGGACGGCGGACAGATCGAGGTCTACACGTACCCGACGTCCGGTACGGAGCTCGACAACATCGCGGACATCCTGCGCCGCGCCCACCTGGAGGACGGTGTTCCCTGGGGTGAGATGGCCGTCCTGGTGCGCGCCGGATCCCGGACGATCCCCACGATCCGACGGGCGCTCACCTCGGCCGGCGTGCCCCTCGACATCGACGGCGACGACCTGCCCCTGCGGCACGAACCCGCCGTCGCGCCGCTGCTGACCGCGCTGCGGGCGGTGGCCCGGGCGGAGTCGGAGCCGGCTGCGGACCGGGTGTCCGGTGCCGCCGCCGATACAAGCAGCGGCACCGGCCCGCGTACGGACACCGACCCGGCTGCCGACACCCACCCGCGTGAGAACACCGACCCGCGTGAGGACACCGCCGATGTCCGCGCCGCGTCCTGGCTCGACACCGAGACCGCGCTCACCCTCCTCGCCTCGCCTCTCGCGAGCATGGACGCCGCCGATCTGCGGCGCCTGGGCCGAGCGCTGCGGGAGGAGGAGCGCGCCGGCGGAAACCTCGTACCCCCGCCGTCCGACGTCCTGCTCGCCCGCGCGCTGGCCGAGCCGGAGCGGCTCGTCGCGCACGATCCCGCGTACGCCCGAGGGGCCCAGCGCCTCGGCGCGCTGCTGCGCAGGGCGCGTGCGCGTCTCGCGGGCGGCGGAACGGCCGAGGAGGCCCTCTGGGACCTGTGGGACGGCACACCGTGGCCGCAGCGCCTGGAGCGGGCCGCCCGGCGCGGCGGCGCGGCCGGACGCAACGCCGACCGGGACCTCGACGCCGTCTGCGCGCTCTTCGCGACCGCCGGGCGCGCGGAGGAGCGCACGGGAGGCCGCGGCGCCCTGAACTTCCTGGAGGAGATCGACGCCGAGGACATCGCCGCCGACACGCTCACCCGCAGGGCCGTCCGCCCCGACGCCGTACGCCTGATGACGGCACACCGCTCCAAGGGCCTGGAGTGGCGGCTCGTCGTCGTCGCGGGCGTCCAGGAGGGCCTGTGGCCCGACCTGCGCCGCCGCGGTTCCCTGCTGGAGGCCGACCGCATCGGACGGGACGGACTGGCGGAGCCCCTCACACCCGGCGCGCTCCTCTCGGAGGAACGCCGGCTGTTCTACGTGGCCGCCACGCGCGCGCGTGAACGTCTCGTCGTGACCGCTGTGAAGGCTCCGGCCGACGACGGCGACCAGCCCTCGCGGTTCCTCACCGAACTCGGCGTCGAACCCAAGGAGGTGACCGGCCGCCCGCGCCGCCCCCTGGCCGTCGCCGCGCTGGTCGCCGAGCTGCGCGCCACCACCGTCGACCCGCGCGTCTCGGACGGCCTCAGGCAGGCCGCGGCCCGCCGGCTCGCCCGGCTCGCCGCGCTCGCCGACGAGGACGGCCGCCCGCTGGTCCCCTCCGCGCACCCCTACCGCTGGTGGGGCATGTACGAGCCGACGGAGAGCAAGGTCCCGTTGCGCGACCGCGACCAGCCCGTCGTGCTCTCCGGCAGCGCCCTCGACCAACTCGCCAACACCTGCGCCCTGCAGTGGTTCCTGGGGCGGGAGGTGAAGGCCGACGCGCCCGCGACGGCCGCCCAGGGCTTCGGCAACGTGGTGCACGTCCTCGCCGACGAGGTCGCGTCCGGACGCACCCCCGCCGACCTCGACGTCCTCATGGAGCGGCTCGACTCCGTGTGGAACGCGCTCGCCTTCGACGCGCCCTGGAAGTCCGCGCAGGAGAAGGAGCACGCGCGCGTGGCGCTCGAACGCTTCCTGAAGTGGCACGTCATGGACCGCACCGGCCGTACGCCGGTGGCCAGCGAGCACGACTTCGACGTGACCCTCGAAGCCGGCTCCTACGAAGTGCGCATCCGTGGCTCCATGGACCGCGTCGAGGCCGACACCGAGGGGCGCGCCTACGTGGTCGACTTCAAGACGGGCAAGCACGCGCCGAGCGCCGCCGAGGTGACCCACCACCCGCAGCTCGCCGTCTACCAGCTGGCCGTCGGCGAAGGCGCGGTCGACGGCGTCTTCGACGGTGTACGCCCAGAAGCGGGCGGTGCCGAACTCGTCCAGCTCCGCCAGGGCGCCGCCAAGAAGAACGGCGGCGAGACCCTGCCCAAGGTGCAGGCGCAGGAGCCGCTCGAGGGCGAGTGGGTCGGCGACCTCCTGGCGAACGCCGCCGGCAAGGTCCTCGACGAACGGTTCTCGCCGACAACGGGACAACACTGCACGCACTGCTCGTTCCAGGCGTCCTGCAGTGCCCGGTCGGAGGGCCGGCAGGTGGTCGAGTGACGGATCCCGCGGCTGCTCCGGGCAGGGGGCGGACGGGCCCTCGGCTCGGTTGATCGGAGGCGAGTACCGGCCGCCGAGCGAGCCGGTGTACACAGCGCACACCAGGTGGTGGAATTCCGGGTCCCGTGCGCGTGCCAGGTAGCCGGTTCGGGTGGGCCAAGGGATGCGACGTCGGCGAGTGACGTACGGCACCACATGTGCTGACCTGCGGTTCTTTCGCCACGGCCGCCGATGTGGCCACCGCTGTCAGTGGACGCCGCTAGCCTCTGCGACATGCCCGCCCGCATCACCGACCCCGAACAGCTCAAGGAGCTCCTCGGTATCCCGTTCACCCCGGAACAGACGGACTGCATCACCGCGGAGCCGGCCCCGCAGGTGATCGTGGCCGGAGCGGGTTCGGGCAAGACCACGGTGATGGCGGCACGCGTGGTGTGGCTGGTCGGCACCGGACAGGTGGCCCCGGAGCAGGTCCTCGGCCTGACGTTCACCAACAAGGCGGCGGGCGAACTCGCCGAACGCGTGCGCAAGGCGCTCGTCAAGGCGGGCGTCACCGACCCGGACGTCATCGACCCCGACAACCCGCCGGGCGAGCCGGTCATCTCCACGTACCACGCCTTCGCGGGCCGCCTGCTCACCGACCACGGCCTGCGCATCGGGCTCGAACCGACGTCCCGGCTGCTCGCCGACGCCACCCGCTACCAGCTCGCCGCGCGTGTGCTGCGCGAGGCGCCGGGCCCGTATCCGGCGCTGACCCGTTCCTTCCCGGACCTGGTCGGAGACCTCCTGACACTCGACTCCGAGCTCTCCGAACACCTCGTACGGGCGGAGGACCTGCGCGCCCACGACGCGGAACTGCTGCGCGCCCTGGAGAGCGCCAAACTCACCAACGCGGATCTGCGCAAGGTCCCCGAGGCCGCCGCCGCCCGGCGTGAACTCGCCGAGCTGGTGGGCCGCTACCGGGCGGCGAAACGCGAGCGCGACCTCCTCGACTTCGGCGACCAGATCGCCCTCTCGGCCACCCTGGCCGGCACCCGCCCCGAGGTCGGAGAGATCCTGCGCGACGAGTTCCGGGTGGTCCTGCTGGACGAGTACCAGGACACGTCGGTGGCCCAGCGCATCCTGCTCGCCGGGCTGTTCGGCGGCGGCACGGGGCACCCCGTCACGGCGGTCGGCGACCCCTGCCAGGCGATCTACGGCTGGCGCGGCGCCTCCGTGGCCAACCTCGACGACTTCCCCGAGCACTTCGCGCGCCCCGACGGCCGGCCCGCGACCCGCCAGTCGCTCAGCGAGAACCGCCGCAGCGGCGGCCGCCTCCTCGACCTCGCCAACGGCCTCGCGGAGCCGCTGCGCGCCATGCACGCGGGCGTGGAGGCACTGCGGCCCGCCCCCGGAGCCGAGCGGGACGGCCTGGTGCGCTGCGCGCTGCTGCGCACCCACGCCGAGGAGATCGACTGGCTCGCCGATTCGATCGCCCATCTCGTACGCACCGGAAAGGCACCCGCCGAGATCGCGGTCCTGTGCCGCACCGCCACCGACTTCGCCGAGATCCAGGGCGCGCTCGTCGCCCGTGACATCCCCGTCGAGGTGGTGGGCCTCTCCGGTCTGCTGCACCTGCCCGAGGTGGCCGACCTCGTGGCCGTCTGCGAGGTCCTCCAGGACCCGGGGGCGAACGCCTCCCTCGTCCGGCTGCTCACCGGCCCGCGTTGGCGGATCGGCCCGCGCGACCTCGCCCTCCTCGGGCGCCGTGCGCGACTGCTCGTGTCGCACGCGCGCGCGGGGGCCGACGAGGACCCGGACCGCAGGCTCGCCGCAGCCGTCGAGGGGGTCGACCCGGCCGAGGTGATATCGCTCGCCGACGCCCTCGACACGTTCCTGGAGTCGCCCGTCGGGGTCTCGGGGGACGACGACGGACTGCCCTTCTCGCCGGACGCGCGCGTGCGCTTCGCGCGGCTCGCCGCCGAGCTGCGCGACCTGCGCCGCTCGCTCGCCGACCCCCTGATGGACGTCCTGCACCGGGTCCTCGCCGTCACCGGTCTCGAGGTCGAGCTCTCCGCGTCCCCGCACGCCCTGGCCGCACGCCGCCGCGAGACCCTTTCGAACTTCCTGGACATCGCCGCGTCCTTCGCCTCCGGCGACGGCGAGGCGAGCCTGCTGGCCTTCCTCGGCTTCCTGCGCACCGCCGCGCAGTACGAGAAGGGCCTGGACAACGCCCTGCCCGGCGGCGAGAACACCGTCAAGGTGCTCACCGCGCACAAGTCCAAGGGCCTGGAGTGGGACGTGGTCGTCGTCCCCGGCCTCGTCAACGGCACCTTCCCCAGCGGGCAGGGCCGCGAGAAGTGGACCGCCCAGGGCAAGGTCCTGCCGCACCGGCTGCGCGGCGACGCGGACACGCTGCCCGACGTCGAGGCCTGGGACGCCAAGGGCATCAAGGCCTTCCACGAGGCCATGAAGGACCACCAGCACACCGAGGAACTGCGCCTCGGCTATGTCACGTTCACCCGCCCCCGTTCGCTCCTGCTCGGCTCCGGCCACTGGTGGGGCCCCTCCCAGAAGCGGCCGCGCGGCCCCTCGGACTTCCTGCACGCCCTCCACGACCACTGCGCCGCCGGACACGGCGAGATCGAGGTCTGGGCGGACGAACCGGCGCAGGACGAGGAGAACCCGGCCCTGCGCGAGGGGGCCGCCGACCATGCCTGGCCGCTCCCGCTCGACGACACGGCCCTCGCCCGGCGGCGCGCGGCGGCGGAGACCGTGCTCGCCCACCTGGAGCGGGTCGCGTCCCACGACGAGGCCCACCCCGGAGCCGACGGACACCGGCGGGCGGCGGCCCATGACCCCGCCTCGTACGACGACCCGGAGTGGCCGCCTCCGTCGGAGGACGACATCCCGCCCCAGGACGAGGACGACCTCCCCGCGGACGCGTTCTCCGAAGGCGGCCTTCCCGAGGACCACTTCCCGGAGGAGCATTTCCCGGAGGGCGACCTCGCGGAGACCGCCCTGCCCGAGGGCGACGACTCCGACTGGGACTCCTGGACGACGGAACGACCGGGACAGCGCCCGGCCCGCCGGCCGGACGGCCGACCCATGGTGCCGCACCAGGCCCAGGGCCCCGCTCTCGCCGCCCGCCCGCACCCCCAGGAGACCGTGAGCGAGCGCCTCACGCCCGAAGAGGCCCGCACCCTCGCCTCCTGGGACCGCGACCTGGACGCGCTGACCGGAGAGCTCCTGCGCGCCCGCGCGACCGTCACCCACGTACCCCTGCCTGCCTCGCTCACCGCCTCCCAGCTGCTGCGTCTGGCCGCCGACCCGGACGGCTTCGCACAGGAACTCGCGCGTCCCATGCCACGCCCCCCGCAGCCCGCCGCACGCCGGGGAACGCGCTTCCACGCCTGGATGGAGTCCCGCTTCGAAGAGCTGCGGCTGCCGATGCTGGACCCGGAGGAGCTGCCCGGCCGCGAGGCGGAGATCGCCGACGAGCGTGACCTGGAAGCCCTGAAGGACGCCTTCGAACGCACTCCCTACGCGAACCGCACCCCGTACCGCGTCGAGGTGCCCTTCCAGTTCGCGATCGCCGGCCGGGTCGTCCGCGGCCGGATCGACGCCGTCTACAGGAACGACGACGGCGACGGGACGACGTACGAGATCGTCGACTGGAAGACCGGCCACGGTCGCACCGCGGATCCGCTCCAGCTCGCGCTGTACCGCCTGGGCTGGGCCGAGCGGCAGGGTGTGCCCCTGGAGTCCGTCACGGCCGCGTTCCTGTACGTCCGCGACGGCGAGGTCGTACGACCGGACGGTCTCCCGGACCGTGCCGCACTGGAGCGACTGCTCACCGAGGACCCGCCGGGCCCTGAGGACGAGGCCTCCGGCGAACCGCCGGACGAACACGCCTCTGTGGGCGGATAGGCTCAGGAACATGAGCAAGCCCGTTGACAACGCCGTCAGCACCGTCCGTACGTACATCGAGACCCACCGCGCCGCCTTCCTGGACGACCTCGCGGAGTGGCTGCGCATCCCCTCGGTCTCGGCTCAGCCCGACCACGCCGCGGACGTGGCACGCAGCGCCGACTGGCTCGCCGCCAAGCTCCGGGAGACCGGCTTCCCGACCAGTGAGGTCTGGCCGACCGCGGGCGCCCCGGCCGTCTTCGCCGAGTGGCCCTCCGAGGACCCCGACGCGCCCACGGTCCTCGTCTACGGGCACCACGACGTGCAGCCGGCCGCCCGCGAGGACGGCTGGGACACGGAACCCTTCGAGCCGGTGATCCGCGGAAACCGCCTCCACGCGCGCGGGGCAGCCGACGACAAGGGCCAGGTGTTCTTTCACACACTCGGCGTCCGGGCGCACCTCGCCGCAGCCGGGCGCACCACCCCGGCCGTGCACCTCAAGCTGCTGATCGAGGGCGAGGAGGAGTCCGGCTCCCCGCACTTCCGCGACCTCGTCGAAAAGCGGGCGGAGCGGCTCGCGGCCGACGCCGTGATCGTCTCCGACACCGGCATGTGGTCCGAGGACACCCCCACGGTCTGCACGGGCATGCGGGGCCTCGCCGAGTGCGAGATCGAGCTGTACGGGCCCGAGCAGGACATCCACTCCGGATCGTTCGGCGGCGCCGTGCCCAATCCGGCCACCGCGGCCGCCCGTCTGGTCGCCGCCCTGCACGACGAGCACGCACGCGTGGCCGTACCCGGCTTCTACGAAGGCATCACCGAACTCACCGACCGCGAGCGCGCTCTCTTCGCCGAACTGCCCTTCGACGAGGAGCGGTGGCTGCGCACGGCCAGGTCGACGGCCACCCACGGAGAGGCCGGGCACACCACTCTGGAGCGCGTCTGGGCCCGCCCGACCGCCGAGGTCAACGGCATCGGCGGCGGCTACCAGGGAGCCGGCAGCAAGACGATCATTCCGTCCTCGGCCCTGGTGAAGCTCTCCTTCCGGCTGGTCGCCGGGCAGGACCCGGACCACATCGAGAAGGCCGTACGCGCCTGGGCGGCCGGGCAGGTACCCGACGGCATCCGGTACGAGATCACGTTCGGCGCGGCCACGCGCCCGTGCCTGACGCCGCTGGACCACCCCGCCCTGCAGTCCGTCGTACGCGCCATGGGCCGCGCCTTCGAGCAGCCGATCCGCTACACGCGCGAGGGTGGCTCCGGACCCGCGGCCGACCTCCAGGAAGTCCTCGGTGCCCCGGTGCTCTTCCTGGGCATCTCCGTTCCCTCCGACGGCTGGCACGCCCCCAACGAGAAGGTCGAACTCGACCTCCTCATGAAGGGTGTCGAAACGACCGCCTACCTGTGGGGCGACCTGGCCGAGAACTGGCGCGAGACACCCTGAACAAGCCGATTCACACCCTCAAGAGCGCACCGCACGCCCGTCCTGCTGAACCGCCCGCCGAAATAACCGTTCCACCGGGGGAGTTGGAAGCACCCGTGACCACCTGGACCGACCACAGCGCCGACCGTCCCATCTCGCTCACCGCTCCGAGCGGCATCGACCGGGCCGCCCACCACCGGCTCGACGAGGCCTGGCTCGCGGCGGCCTGGAGCCACCCCACGACCCGCGCCTTCGTGGTCTCCGGCGGTCAGGTGCTCATCGACGAGATGGCCGACGGCACCACCGCACTGCTGATGACGCCCTCCTTCGAGGCCCCTCTCACCGAGGCACACCGCTACTTCCTGGGCACGGACGACGACGGGGTGAGCTACTTCGCACTCCAGAAGGACGCGCTTCCCGGCCGGATCGACCAGTCCGCCCGCCCGGCGGGCCTGCGGGAGGCAGGTCTCCTGCTGTCACCGCGCGACGCAGGCCTGATGGTCCACGCGGTCGCCCTGGAGAACTGGCAGCGACTGCACCGCTTCTGCTCCCGCTGCGGCGAGCGCACGGTCATCGCCGCCGCAGGCCACATCCGCCGCTGCCCCGCGTGCGGCGCCGAGCACTACCCGCGCACCGACCCGGCAGTGATCATGGCCGTCACGGACGACGAGGACCGCATCCTGCTCGGCCGCCAGGTGCACTGGCCCGAAGGCCGCTTCTCCACGCTCGCGGGGTTCGTCGAACCCGGCGAGTCGATCGAGCAGTCCGTACGCCGTGAGGTCTTCGAAGAGGCGGGAGTCACGGTCGGCGCGGTCGACTACGTCGCCAGCCAGCCCTGGCCGTTCCCCTCCAGCCTGATGCTGGGCTTCATGGCCCGCGCCACCTCGTCGGAGATCAACGTCGACGGCGAGGAGATCCACGAAGCCCGCTGGTTCTCCCGGGAGGACCTGCGAGCCGCCTTCGAGTCCGGGGAGGTGGTGCCTCCCTACGGAATCTCGATCGCGGCCCGCCTGATCGAGCTCTGGTACGGCAAGCCCCTGCCGACGCGGGGGAACACCGCCTGACGTCGGCCGGACGCCGATCTCTGCCCGGACGTCGGCGGGGTTGCTCTCCCCGGGCGGCGGCGCCCAGATCGTTTGAACAGCTCGGCACGGCCGTACGCGGCGACGCCCCCTCCGGTGACCTCGGCCGGAGGGGGCGTCGCGCGTGGGAGCGTCAGACCGCGAGAGCCTGCTTCACCTGGGCCAGGCTCGGGTTCGTCATGACGATGTTCTCGCCACCGTTGGAGGGAACCACCAGAACGGTCGGAACCGTCTGGTTCCCGCCGTTGGCCTTCTCGACGAACGCCGCGGACTGCGGGTCCTGCTCGATGTTGATCTCGTTGTACGCGATGCCCTCACGGTCCATCTGGCTCTTGAGCCGACGGCAGTAGCCGCACCACGTGGTGCTGTACATCGTCACAGTGCCCTGCATGTCTCATGCGCTCCTTCACGGCTTCGGGTGCGTGGTCGCTGCAAGTGGAACGCAGGCCGCCCGGTCGCCATTCCCGTGGGGGGTATCGGGGTGCCCGCCGAGACGTGATGCTCGCCGCACCGCACCGCACCGCACCGCACCGCACCGTAGACGAGACGAGACGAGACGAGACGAGACGAGACGGGCCCGGCGGGGGAGGGGCGTGACGCTCGGGGCATGGCCGAGATGCGACCCTGACGCGCGGCCGACGTGACGCCTGCCGCATTCGTACGACCGCAGGCGCCTCCCTGTGGACAACCGGCTCACCCGTCTCCCCCGACCTGGCAGCATGGCAGGGTGACAGCAGCAACGCACTCCACCCTCTTCCCGCAGGTTCCGGACACGGCCGACGCGGTGCTCGACGGGCTCGACCCCGAGCAGCGCGAGGTCGCCACCGCCCTGCACGGTCCGGTGTGCGTCCTGGCGGGCGCCGGCACGGGCAAGACACGGGCGATCACCCACCGCATCGCATACGGGGTGCGCGCGGGGATCCTCCAGCCCTCCAGCGTGCTCGCGGTCACCTTCACCAACCGGGCCGCAGGCGAGATGCGCGGCCGGCTGCGCCAGCTCGGCGCCGGCGGAGTCCAGGCCCGCACCTTCCACTCCGCCGCGCTGCGCCAGCTCCAGTACTTCTGGCCGAAAGCGGTCGGTGGCAGCCTGCCCCGGCTCGTGGACCGCAAGATCCAGCTCGTCGCGGACGCGGCGGCAGCCTGCCGCATCCGCCTCGATCGAGGAGAGCTGCGGGACGTCACCGGCGAGATCGAGTGGTGCAAGGTCACCCAGACCATCCCCGCCGACTATGCCGCGGCCGCCGCCCGCGCGGGCCGCGAGGCCCCCCGGGACCCGGCGGAGACCGCCAAGATCTATTCGGTGTACGAGGACCTCAAGCGTGACCGCGGGGTCATCGACTTCGAGGACGTCCTGCTGCTGACGGTCGCCATCCTGCAGGACCGGCACGACATCGCCGAGCAGGTCCGCTCCCAGTACCAGCACTTCGTCGTCGACGAGTACCAGGACGTCAGCCCGCTCCAGCAACGCCTTCTGGAGCTGTGGCTCGGCGAGCGGGACAACCTCTGCGTGGTCGGGGACGCCAGCCAGACGATCTACTCGTTCACGGGTGCAACCCCCGACCACCTGCTCGACTTCCGCACCCGCCATCCCGGAGCCACCGTCGTCAAGCTCGTCCGCGACTACCGCTCCTCGCCCCAGGTCGTCCACCTGGCCAACGGCCTGCTCTCCCAGGCCCGCGGCAGGGCCGCCGAGCACCGCCTCGAACTGATCTCCCAGCGGCCCGCGGGTGCCGAGCCCGTCTACGCCGAGTACACGGACGAGCCCGCCGAGGCAGAGGGCGCCGCCCGCCGCATCCGCGACCTCGTCGCCTCCGGCGTCCCCGCCGGTGAGATCGCGATTCTGTTCCGCACCAACTCCCAGTCCGAGATCTACGAACAGGCGCTCGCCGACGCCGGTGTGCCCTACCAGCTGCGCGGCGCCGAGCGGTTCTTCGACCGCCCCGAGGTGCGCAAGGCGGGCGCGGCCCTCCGCGCCGCGGCCCGCTTCGGCGGCAACGACTCGCTGCTCGATGACGTCGTCGACCTGCCCTCGCAGGTCCGGGCGGTGCTGTCGGGCGAGGGCTGGACCAGCAATCCCCCGGCCGGCTCCGGCGCCGTCAGAGAGCGCTGGGAGTCGCTGGCCGCCCTGGTGCACCTCGCGCGGGACTTCGCGACCGCCAAGCCCGACGCGACGCTCGGCGATCTGGTGGCCGAGCTCGACGAGCGCGCCGGCGCCCAGCACGCCCCGACCGTGCAGGGCGTCACCCTCGCCTCCCTGCACTCCGCCAAGGGACTGGAGTGGGACGTCGTCTTCCTGGTCGGTGTGGCCGAGGGCATGATGCCGATCACTTACGCGAAGACCGACGAACAGATCGAGGAGGAGCGCCGCCTCCTCTACGTCGGCGTCACCCGCGCCAGAGAGCATCTCTTCGTCTCCTGGGCACTCGCCCGCTCACCCGGCGGCCGTGCCGGCCGACGCCCCAGCCGGTTCCTCGACGGGCTGCGTCCCGGTTCCGTCGCCACGGCGGGCCGTGGCGGTGGCGGCGCCTCGGGAGGCATCGAGCGCGGCGCCGGAAGCAGCGGAGTGACCGCCGTCCGACGCACGAGCCGCAGCCCCGCGCGCTGCCGGGTCTGCGGTCGCACCCTCACCGACGCCGGTGAGATGAAGCTGATGCGCTGCGAGGGCTGCCCCTCCGACATGGACGAAGGTCTCTACGAGCGGCTGCGCGAGTGGCGGGCGGTGCAGGCGCAGCGCAGCGGGCAGCCCGCGTTCTGCGTCTTCACCGACAAGACGCTGATGGCGATCGCGGAGACCTCGCCGGACGACGAGGGCGAGCTCGCCCGGATCCCCGGGGTCGGTGTGCGCAAACTCAACCGCTTCGGAGCCGACGTTCTGGCCATCTGCGCAGGTCGAGAGGTCGGAGGAGACAGCGAGGGCGATTGATTCAAACTCGTCGAGAAAATAGTTTGCGCATGCCCCAGCAATCCCCATAGGTTCTTAACCACGGCAGCGGCGGTCTTCTCCAAGGCCCTGGTTCCGTGCTGTACTTAATAACCGTCGGACCGGTTCGCACCGGTCCCCCAAGACGCCGAGAGGAGGCGATTCCCCGTGATCAGCATCAACACCAGCTTCATCAACACCGTGAAAATGACCGATCGCTCGGTCGTCGTCTCCACGTGCAAGCTCGGCGTCTCGAACCTGGGCACCGGTCTGTCCGGCATTCCCGCCGTCCGGCCGGCGTCCTCCGTGTCTCTCGCGGGTCTTCCCGTCAGTGAGCGCATCGAACGACCGACCCAGGCACTGGAAGCTGCAGTAGCGGCACAGGCACATGCCTATGCCTTTGCGGCAGCCGGTGCCGGATCCCTGAAGCAGACGCAGCAGCACCACACGATGTGGGCCTTCCGTGGGCCTGAACCCTGGAGTGATCCAGCCTGATCCACCATCAGGCCGGCGCCTTCAGGGCCGCGGAACCCCACCCGGGATCCGCGGCCCTTCTGTTTGTCCCCGACCGGGGACGACGGAGCGAAGGGGCCTCGGGACAAGAAATGAACCCGGTACCAGCCGCCAACCGGCCGACCCGGCCGGCACGACCAGACGAGGAAGACGAACCGTGCAACTCGAAGCGCACGCCCCGTCCGTACCGCCTTCCGAAACGATCCCCCCGCCCGGCCTCACGGAGGACTCCACCTTGATCCCGCTCACTGCGCTCACCGCGCTCGACGACGCCATCGAGAACCTCGGCGTACCCGTCCCCTGCCGTTCCTACGACCCGGAGGTCTTCTTCGCCGAGTCTCCGGCCGATGTCGAGTACGCCAAGTCGCTCTGCCGCACCTGCCCGCTGATGGAGGCCTGCCTCGCCGGCGCCAAGGAGCGGCGTGAGCCCTGGGGCGTCTGGGGTGGCGAGCTCTTCGTCCAGGGTGTTGTCGTGGCCCGCAAGCGGCCGCGTGGCCGCCCGCGCAAGAACCCGGTCGCGGCATGAACATCCGAGGAACGATCGACCGCCCCCTGACGCACGACCCCAAGAAACAGGCCCCGATGACGCCGTCCACGAGCGAGCCCGCAGGCTCCGCGACCCCAGACTTCACCACCAGCGGCGCGAACGACTCGCGTCAGAACAGGACCCGAGAGATGCAACTCATCCCAGAAGCCTTGGCTCGTGCGCATATGCACGAGCGACTGCACCAGGCCGAGGGGGAACGCCAGGCTGTGCGCCTGGCCTCCGCTCGCCGCATGCAGCGCAGGGCCGAGCGCGCTTCGATGCGAGCCCGGCGCGCGCTGGCCATGGCGGTCATGCAGTAATCGACGCATGTCGTCGTAGCAGCCGTTGCAGTCGCAGCAGTCACAGGAATTGAATCTGGCGGGGGCCGGTCCGAACGGACCGGCCCCTGTGGTGCGTTGTAGCGGGCGAACCGCCGATCGCGGAGATATCGTCGCCCGAGTGACGAGTCTTCCCGAAGACAGTGACAGCGCCCGCTCCACACCGACGTCCGACGCGGGCGACGCCCCGAAGATCGTGTGCGCCCACTGCGGCACACCGGCCCCCGGTCCTCGGCCGATGTGGACCTGTTCCGTCGAGAACGGCACCCGCCACTACTTCTGCGACAACTGCGCCCGCGGCAACCTCAGAGCGATCGAGGGCCGCCTCGACTCGGCCTGGTGGTAGACCCGGTTCGACATGGACCCTGTTCGGCAGCGGCCGACGCGTCACCCGAATCGGCGCTGCCGGCCCACCTCCCGGTGCGACGAGCGCCGAACCCGCGTGCCGCGTCCGTCGCGCCGGCTCACGCCTCGGCGGCCGACACCTTTTCGCCCAGCTCCTCGTCCTCCAGCTCATCCTCCGACACGAACCCCGGCAACCACTCCTCCAGTTCGTCGCGCAGGCGGACCGTCGCGCCGAGCTGGCACAGGACACCTATCGTGCTGAGCGTCACCCGGTGTATGAGGAGGTAGGCAGGCGGCAGGTTCAACTGCCTGCCCAACTGGTGGGCGGGGGAACGCGGGTCGGCGATGCGGGCGGCCTGGCTGCGCATCCAGCCCCGGCTGAAGGTGAACTCGTCCGCTTCGGCGGGTTCGATGATCGGCAGCAGGTAGTCCAGGACCGCGTCGGGTTCGAGGTCTATCGAATCCTTGACGAAACCCTCCTCACGGAGCAGTTCGTAGACCGCCTCGGCGTCACCGTCCAGCGTCATGCGGAGGGAGTCGCCGATCGGCTGGGGCAGGCCGCCGGGCAGCCGGTCCACCGTCCCGAAGTCCAGGACCCCGAGGCGCCAGCCGCTCTTCTCGTCCGGCAGGAGACGGAAATTGCCCGGGTGCGGATCGGCGTGCAGCAGGCCGGTGCGGGCGGGGCCCGAGAAGAGGAAGCGGGCCAGCAACTGGCCGGCACGGTCCCGCTGCTCCTGCGAGCCGCCGGTGATCACCTCCGACAGAGGAACCCCGTCGATCCACTCGGTCACCAGTACCTGCTCGCACTGATGGACCACCGCCGGCACCAGGACGTCCGGGTCGCCCGCGAACTCCTCGGCGTGCGCTGCCTGCGCCTGTGCCTCCAGGCCGTAGTCGAGCTCCTCGGAGACCCGGTCACGCAGCTCCGCGATGAGCGGCTTGATGTCCATACCGGGGATCAGGGGGCCCAGGAGCCGTGCGAATCTGCCGAGTTGGGTCAGGTCGGACAGGAGGGCCTCGCCCGCCCCCGGATACTGCACCTTGACGGCGACTTCACGGCCGTCGTGCCACACCGCCCGGTGCACCTGGCCGATCGAGGCCGCCGCCGACGGCTTGTCCTCGAACTCCACGAACAGCTCGGTCCAGTCCGCGCCGAGCCGCTCCTCCAGCACGGAGTGGACCGTGCGGGTCGGCATCGGGGGTGCCGCGTCCTGGAGCTTCGTCAGCGCCGCCCGATAGGGACCGGCGACCTCCTCCGGCAGTGCCGACTCGAATACGGACAGTGCCTGCCCGAACTTCATCGCACCGCCCTTCAGCTCCCCGAGCACCTTGAAGAGCTGTTCGGCCGTGCGCTGCTGAAGCTCGCGGCCCACGATCTCCGCCGACTTCCCGCCGATCCGCTTCCCGAGTCCCCAGGTCGCACGCCCGGCGAAGCCGAGCGGTAGCGCGGCCAGTTTGGCAGTACGGGTGACTGCCTTCCGGGGAAGATCAGACATGCGCCCTCCAGGTGCCGGCAAGCTGTGCCGCGTGCGGCTGTTGCCCTGCCATTGTCTCGTGCACTTCGCCGTCCTCGGGGGTCTGCTCACCTTTTGTTTTCTCCGCGGTGCCACAAGGGCAGGCGGGGTGCCCCCAGACCGGCGTCGCATGCCAGTGGCATCCGGGGAGCGACGCCTCCCAGCGGGCCGCCGCGCCGGCGGGCGGATCTCCGTCCAGGAAGGCGAGCGCGTGGCTCGCGGCGAGTCCGGCGACCGCCGCGGCCAGGGCGAGGTCGCACGCGGTCACCAGGCGCCGCTGCCCGGAGCGCCACTGCGCGACCAGGCGTGGCCAGGTCGGATCCCGGTCGGTGCGCCACCGGTCCAGACAGCCCGCGCAGCCGGTGTCGCCAGGCAGGACCAGCGGGCCCACGACCCCGGTCGCCTCGACGACCCCCGCGTAGAGGTGGGGCGTCCCCGAGACGATCAGGCTCTCGGCCGACGCGGGGTCCGGCACGTGGACGGCGAGACCGTCACGGGGAGCGAGGATCACGAGGGACAGCCCACGCGTCTCTTCCCCCTCTCCCTCCTTGGCGGAGGCGCGGGGCGGACGGTCCGGAGCGGCCCGGCGCACCGCCCGGCGCGCGGCGTCCTCCCGGCGCTCGCCGATGGATTCGACGGGAAGCCCGCCCGGCGCCACGTCCCACGGCTCGACACGGCCCAGGTCCCGCACCTCGACGTCGCCCACGCCGGCGCCCGCGAGCAGCGCGGCCAGCACGACCCCGACCCGGCCGGCGCCCCGCACCTGTACGCGCAGGCAGCGGCGGGCGGCCAGACGCTTGACCGCCCCGCCGGGCTCGGGGGCGACGAGGGAGAGGGAGGCGAGGTCGGACCGCAGCCGGTCCATGACCTCCTTCCTCTCACGCAACGCGTCCGCGGCCGGACCGCCTCCGGTCGTGTCGTCCAGCAGGCCCGACCGGGCCAGCCGGTCCACCAGCCCGTCGACGTGGCCGTCGGGCAGCCCCATCTCACGTCCCTGTTCGCGCAACAGCGGCATTCCGCGTGTCCCGTCGAGCAGTTCGAGGAAGCTGCCCGTCGCCGTGTCCATCGGGCCCAGCACCATCGCGTGCGCCGGTGCCATTCCGAACTGCACGGTGTTGAGATCCCGCCAGCCGCGCCGCAGAGCGGGCTTCACGATCGGATGCATGACCTACCCCCGTAGTACGTCCCCGTATGTCCGCGGTGCACTCCCGCAGCGCGGACCGAATGCCAGCATGCCCCTCCCCGCCGGACCCCGCCGAAAGTTGTCCACAGGTGGCATCGTTCGTCGTACAAATCAAACGCGCAGAGCGCGGATCGGCATCGAACCGTCCCGGGGGCGGGACTTCCCCCAGGTGCAGCAGGTAACGTCGGGGCGTGCCCGCCGACCCACTGCACAGCGCCGCAACTTCACAGCGCAGCACGACGAGCCCGCCGCCGAGCGGTTCGGGGGCGAGCGCGATCGAGGTCCGCAGGAGTGCCCGACGGCGCAGAACGGTCTCCGCGTACCGTGAGGGCGATCGCACCGTTGTGCTCATCCCGGCCCGCATGTCCGAGGCGGAGGAGCAGCGCTGGGTGACCGTCATGCTCGACAAACTGGCCGCCCAGGAGAGCAAACGGGTGCTCGGTGACACCGAGCTGGCCGAACGGGCCGAGCGGCTGTCGGCCCACTACTTCGACGGGCGTGCGCGGCCCTCGTCGGTGCGCTGGGTCACCAACCAGAACACCCGCTGGGGCTCCTGCACCCCCGCCGAGGGCAGCATCCGTCTGTCGCACCGGTTGCAGGGCATGCCCGAGTACGTCGTCGACTATGTCCTCCTCCACGAACTCGCCCATCTGCTGGTACCCGGCCACGGGCCGCGCTTCTGGCGGCTCCTGGAGGCCTATCCGCGTACCGAGCGCGCTCGCGGCTATCTCGAAGGCGTCGTCGCAGCCGACCGGCTTCCCCACCCTCCGGCAGGCCGCGAGGAGTAGGGGCGGTCCGGTCCCTCCGCGAGGGTGATTCTGTACCGGGTCTGTACCGGCTTCGTCCACTTCCGGACTTTGCCGTTAGCCTGACGCGACGCACTCGCATTCGGGATGGGGGACGGTCGTTACGCATGGCCAGGGAATTCCAACGCGGCCACAAGGCCAAGATCAGTGACCTCACCGCGGGCACCGATCTGTACGTAGGTGTGCAGATCACCGGCCCCGGACTCACCTTCGACATCAGCTGCTTCGGTCTGGACGCCGACGAACGGCTTTCGGACGACCGGTACTTCGTCTTCTTCAACCAGCCGAAGTCCCCCGAGGAGTCCATCCAGCTGCTCGGCGCGCAGTCGGGTGACACGGAGTCCTTCCGGGTCACCCTCGACCGGATCCCGGCGCGGATCCAGAAGCTGTCCTTCACGGCGACGATCGACGGCGCCGGACAGATGTCGCAGATAGCCCCTGGATACCTCCGCGTCGTCGCGGGCGGCGAGGAAGTGGCCCGGTACGCGTTCAGCGGTGCCGAATTCTCCACCGAACGTGCCGTGATGCTGGGTGACTTCTACCTCAAGGACGTCTGGCGGTTCGCCGCCGTGGGACAGGGCTTCGACGGCGGCCTCGACGCGCTGCTGAAGAACTTCGGCGGCGAGGTCGCCGAGGAGGAGCCGGCCACCCCGCAGCCGCAGTCCGGCGCCGCACCGACCTTCGCCCCGCCGGCCCAGGCCACCGCCGCGCCCACGTTCGGCGCGCCGGCGGCGCCCGTTCCGGCACCCGCCCCGCAGGGCTTCGCGCCGCCCCCCGGTGCCGCGCCGCACGCTCCGGCGCCCGCGCCTCCCGTGCACGCGGCCCCCACCCTCGTGGGGCCGCTGCACATTCCGCCGGGCGGCACGGTCCCGCCGCCGGGCCCCGCGCCGTACGCGCAGCCGCCCGGCCCGCCCGGTCCGCCCGGTCCGCCGCCCGGTTACGGCCACCAGCAGCCCGGCCAGACGGCTCAGATGCCGCCCGGCTACGGCCAGCAGGCACCGACGGCGCCCCCCGGATACGGTCAGCAGCCGCAGTACGGACAGATCCCGGGCCAGGCACCCGGGCAGTTCCCGGGTCAGCCCGGCGCGCCCTCCCCGTACGGGGCACCCCAGGGTGCCCCGCAGGGCGGGGCCGGGGTCGCCGCCGCGCTGGGGGCCTTCAAGGAGACGCCCACCGGTCAGCGGTGGACTCCGCAGAACAAGAAGCTCATCCGCGTCGATCTCGGCGTCGGCGGTCAGCCCGTACTGGCCCGCCAGGGCAGCATGGTGCTGTACCAGGGCAAGGTCGACTTCAGCTACAAGGGCGCCGGGTTCGCCGGCCGGCTCGTGGGCAGCGCGACCGGCCAGGAGATGCAGTTGATGCGCTGCACCGGTCAGGGCCAGGTGTTCTTCGCCGAGAACGCCACCCACGTGCACCCGATCGAGCTCCAGGGGGACGCGATCTGCGTCTCCGCGGAGAACGTCCTCGCCTTCGACGAGTCCCTCCAGTACGAGGTCCGTCGTATCGAGGGTCACGGCATCCCCGGAGGCGCGCTGTTCACCATGCAGTTCCAGGGGACGGGCACCATCGTCGTCAAGACGCACGGTGCCCCTGTCGTCCTGCCGGTGACCCCCACGACGTTCGCCGACTGCAACGCCGTCGTCGCCTGGTCCGCGGCCGCTCAGGTGATCGTCTCCAGCCAGGTGAGGATGCGCCGGAACGCCTACGCCGGCGACACCGGCGAGAGCGTGAACCTCCAGTTCCGTGCCGCGCCAGGCAATTTCGTCGTCGTCCAGCCGTACGAGGTCTGAGGGAGCCCGACATGAACCAGCAACTCGCGGGCTTTGCCCCGGCACCCGTCACCGCGCGCATGGAGAACCACGGCAGTCACATGCTGAAGGTCGCCATGCAGACCGGAAACGACCTCCTCGCGCGCGTGGGATCGATGGTCGCCTACGAAGGGTTCGTCCAGTACGAGCCCAACCCGCCCGCCGTACGCCAGATCGCACGCGACTGGATGACCGGCGAGGGCGCGCCCCTCATGAAGTGCTCCGGCGACGGTCTGCTCTACCTCGCCGACTACGGGGCCAACGTCGTCGTCATCAACCTCAACGGGGACGCGATCTCCGTCAACGCGACGAACCTGCTCGCCTTCGACGCCCATCTCACCTGGGGCGTCGAGCGGGTGAAGGGGCTCGCCAAGTTCGCCGGACAGGGTCTGTGGAACACCAAGATCTCCGGTCAGGGCTGGGTCGCGCTGACGTCCCGGGGCAAGCCGATCGTCGTCGACTGCGGCGGCGGTGAGGACGAGACGTACGTCGACCCCGACGCGCTCGTCGCCTGGTCGCCGAACCTCAAGGTGAAGGGCAAGCGCAGCTTCAAGGCGCAGTCGCTGATCGGACGCGGCAGCGGCGAGGCCTTCCAGATGGCGTTCTCCGGGCAGGGCATCGTCGTCGTCCAGCCCAGCGAGGACAGCACCGACCGCCTCCGAGTCCGGGGCTGAGGGGGAGCAGGACATCATGCAGAGCCCGCTTTTCGGCTACAACGAGCAGCAGACCCAGGAACGCTACAGCCTGCAGAACTCGCAGATGCTGCGCGTCGTCCTGGAAGGTCACGACGACATCCTCGCCCGCAAGGGCACCATGGTCGCGTACCAGGGTCTCGTCGAGTTCGACGCCGAGTACCAGAACAACAGCCAGCACCGGGCGCGTGCGTACACCGGTGAGGGCCTCGACCTGATGCGCTGCCACGGGCAGGGCACGGTCTACCTCGCCAACCTCGGCCAGCACGTGCACATCCTCGACGTCGACCAGGACGGCCTCACCGTCGACAGCAGCTACGTGCTGGCGATGGACTCCGGGCTGCACCACGAGGTCATCGCCGTGGACAGCCAGTACGGCATCTCCGGCTCCGGGAAGTACCAGCTCAACATCACCGGGCGCGGCAAGGTCGCGCTGGTGACCTCCGGGGTGCCGCTGATGATGCAGGTCACCCCGGACCGGTACGTCAACTGCGATGCCGACGCGATCGTCGCGTGGTCCACGGGCCTGCGCGTGCAGATGCAGGCCCAGACCCACTCCTCCGGAGTGTGGCGCCGCCGCGGCAACACCGGTGAGGGCTGGGAACTCAGCTTCATGGGCAGCGGTTACGCGCTCGTGCAGCCCAGTGAACTGCTGCCGCCGCAGAACGCGGCGATCGGCCAGGGGCTGCGCGCCCAGTACGGCATGGGCCAGCAGGGCGTGCACGCGCAGAACCAGGGCAACGCCTGGAGCTGACGCCCGACCGTCCGGGAAGCGACGGTCGCAGCGAGCGGATGTAAGGGGCGATCGCCTGAGCGGTCGCCCCTTACGCGCTGGACCCAACGGTCCCCTCCGCGCCGGTCACAGCCGTGCGCGGGCCGCTTCCAGGATTCGTACGACCGAGTCGTCGGCCACGTCGGCGACCTCGTCGTAGGCGAACCAGCGCAGGTCGAGGGACTCGTCGCTGATGGCCTCGACGGCGTCGGCCGGGGCGAGAGCGGCGTACTGGACGTCCAGATGCCAGTGGCAGGGCGCCGGGATGGCGTGCCGGTCCAGTGTCACGGGACCGCCCGGCAGGAGGGTCAGCCCCTCGATGCCCGATTCCTCGGTCGCCTCGCGCAGAGCCGCGTCGGCCAGGGTCGAGTCGCCCTGCTCGCAGTGCCCGCCCATCTGCAGCCACATCCGGAGCTTGCGGTGCAGCGTCAGCAGGACGCGGCCGCGCGACGGGTCGATCACCAGAGCGCTCGCCGTGAGGTGCCCGGCGTGACACGACTTCCACATCCCGTCCGGGTGCGCGGACAGGTGATCCAGATAGGTCCTGCTCAGCTCTTCCTGGTCCTCGTGGCTCTTCAGGACGAGGACCGCGTCGTCGTACAGGCTCACTCGGTGCCGTCGCCCTTGCTGTCGTCCTTGTCGGAGTCCTTGGAGTCGCCGTCGGAGTCGTCGTCCTTCTCCAGGTTCGGCTTCTGCGCGGTGCCGCTCGCGGCCTCGCCGAGCATCTTGTCGAGCTCGGAGAAGTCCATGTGCTCGCGGTGCACGAAGCCGTCCGGGTCGTCCAGGTCGGACGCCGTCGGCAGCATGTCCGGGTGGGCCCACAGGCCGTCCCGGCCGTCCACACCGCGCGCGTCGGTGAGGGAGGCCCACAGGCGCGAGGCGTCCCGCAGCCGGCGCGGGCGCAGCTCCAGACCGATCAGCGTGGCGAACGTCTGCTCGGCGGGACCGCCCGTGGCGCGGCGGCGGCGCAGCGTCTCGCGCAGCGCGTCCGCCGACGAGAGGCGCGGCTTGGCCGCCGAGTGGACGACCGCGTCCACCCAGCCCTCGACCAGAGCGAGCGCCGTCTCCAAGCGGGCCAGCGCCGCCTTCTGCTCCGGCGTGTCCTCCGGCTGGAACATGCCCTGCTGGAGTGCCTGCTGCAGCTCCTCCGGGTTCTGCGGGTCGAACTGGCCGACCACGTCCTCCAGCTTCGCGGTGTCGACCTTGATCCCGCGCGCGTATCCCTCGACAGCGCCGAACAGGTGTGAGCGCAGCCACGGCACGTGCGCGAAGAGGCGCTGGTGGGCGGCCTCGCGCAGGGCGAGGTAGAGCCGCACCTCCTCCTGGGGGACGCTCAGGTCCTTCCCGAACGACTCGATGTTCAGCGGCAGCAGCGCGGCCTTGCCGACCGGGCCGAGCGGCAGGCCGATGTCGGTCGAGCCGACGACCTCGCCCGCGAGCACGCCGACGGCCTGCCCGATCTGCGTACCGAACATGGCGCCGCCCATGGAGCGCATCATGCCGATCAGCGGGCCCGCCATGGCCTGCATCTCCTCGGGCAGCACATCGCCCATGGCCGCGCCGACGCGCTCGGCGACGGGGTCGACGAGCTCCTTCCACACGGGCAGGGTCGCCTCGACCCACTCCGCGCGGCTCCACGCGAGCGCGGAGGCGGCACCGGACGGCAGGGACGTCGCGTCGTCCAGCCAGTGATCGGCCAGACGGACGGCCTCCTGGACCGCGATCCGCTCGGCGGGGCCGACGCTCGCGTCCTTGGTGCCGTCAGAGGTGCCCTGGGCGACCGTCTGCCGGGCGATCTGCTTGGCCATGTCCCAATTCACCGGACCGCCCTCGTACGAGAGCATCTGGCCCAGTTGCTGGAACGCGGCGCCCAGGTCATTGGGGTTCATCGAGCCGAACATGGCTGCGAGCGGATTGTCGGCTCCGGGGCCGCCGGCTCCGGGCAGCCCGAAACCGAACGGCCCCTGACCACCACCGCTCTGCTGGTCCTTCTCCTTGCCCTCGTCGCCGTTCTCCGGCTCCTCCGGCGGAAGGCCGAATCCGAATGGGGTGTCACTCACGGGATTCCTCGGCTGGTAAGGCCGCCGGTTCGTTCCGACGGCGGCTGCCCACAACACCACCCAGCGTAGACACCTGAACCCGATCGGGCCTCGGTGCTTCGCCGACTCGTCGCCTGCGGCAGGATGGATGCCACCTGGTAGGGGCGCGTCACACGCGTCCATTACTGAAGACAACCGCTGGAGACGCCCGGTGAGTTCCCCAGATCCGCAGGTTCGCGCAGCGCGAAACCACTCAACCAGCCCAGCCTCGCGCGGCCCCGTCGTCGCGGTCACCGGCGCCGCGGCCGGTGTGGGCGCGCTGCTCACCGAGCGGCTGGCCGCCAACGAGGAGATCAAGCAGGTCGTCGCCATCGACGAGCGGCGCGGCGAGTGCGCCGACGCCCAGTGGCACATCCTGGACGTCCGGGATCCGGCGATCGCCGAAAAGCTGCGCGGAGCGGACGTCGTGGTCCATCTGGCGCTCGACCTCGATCTGGAGACGGACGCGGCGGCCCGGACCGCGTACAACGTCCGGGGTACGCAGACCGTGCTCACCGCCGCCGCGGCGGCCGGGGTCCACCGGGTCGTGCTGTGCACGTCGGCGATGGTCTACGGAGCGTTGCCCGACAACGAACTGCCACTCTCCGAGGACGCCGAACTGCGGGCGACGGCCGAGGCGACGGGTGTCGGCGACCTCCTGGAGATCGAGCGGCTGGCGCGCCGCGCGCCGCGGGCGCACCCAGGGCTGAACGTGACCGTCGTACGGCCCGGGGTACTCGTCGGCGGAGGTTCGGACACGGCGCTGACCAGGTACTTCGAGTCACCCCGGCTGCTGGTCGTGGCGGGTTCGAGGCCCGCCTGGCAGTTCTGCCACGTCGAGGATCTGTGCAGTGCGCTGGAGTACGCGGTCGTCGAGAAGGTCGAGGGCGAGCTGGCCGTCGGGTGCGACGGATGGCTGGAACAGGAGGAGGTGGAGGAGCTGAGCGGGATCCGGCGGATGGAGCTGCCGTCGGCGGTCGCGCTGGGCGCCGCCGCCCGGCTTCACCGGATCGGGCTCACTCCTTCGCCCGCCGGGGATCTCGCCTACACGATGTACCCCTGGGTGGTGAGCGGGAGCCGGCTGCACGATGCCGGATGGCGGCCGCGCTGGACCAACGAAGAGGTCCTGGCGGAGCTGCTGGAGGAGGTCGCCGGGCGGCACACGGTGGCCGGCCGTCGGCTGGGCCGCAAGGACGCGACCGCGGCGGGCGCGGCGGGCGCGACGGTGGCCCTGCTGGGCGCGGCGGCGGTGGTACGACGGGCCCGTAAGGCCCGGCGCAGGATCTGACCCCTGACCCGTGCGGGGCCCGACCCGTGCGGGGCCCGAGCGGGCGGGGTGAGAGATCGTTCCCGTCGGCCGGTGTGGCCGGCCGGGCCGTGGAGATGTGCCCCGCACGCCGGTCACGGCCCGGACTCGTGGATCGAGGGAGTGGGTCGGGGGCGTTCCGGAGGAGGCTCCGAGCGGTACGCGCGCGTGCCGGGTGAAAGCCGTATTCCACGGTGTCGGAGGAGTGCGGCACGATGGAGCCATGGCACCTACCTATGACCACCCCGGTGAGCAGGCCGCGCAGGATCCGGTCCGGCTGCTCGCGATCCGCGACGAACCGCTCTCCCTGGACGAGGTCTTCAAAGCCGTGGGGGACGACGCCGCCGGGGGGACCGCGCTGTTCGTGGGGACCGTACGGAACCACGACGCGGGCGCCGACGTCGACGAGCTCGGGTACTCGTGCCACCCGAGTGCCGAAGCGGAGATGCGCCGGGTCGCCGAGAAGGTGGCCGCCGCCTATCCGGTGCGGGCGCTGGCGGCCGTTCACCGGGTGGGCGACCTGCGCGTCGGGGACCTGGCCGTCATCGTCGCCGTGTCGTGCCCGCACCGTAGCGAGGCCTTCGAGGCCTGTCGCCGGCTCATTGACGATCTCAAGCACGAGGTGCCGATCTGGAAGCACCAGAGGTTCTCCGACGGTTCGCAGGAATGGGTCGGGGCCTGCTGAGACCGGCGAATTCCCCGGCGCCGAGGACTGACCGAACTCTCACCCGCCGTCCGGTTGCGTAACCGGGGCCCTGCCGTGAGCGTTGACACTGCGGATGGTTAATCTGCTGATCAGTCAGTTGCGGTCGCTCATGGGGTTGGGAGGTCGACATGGCGGCGCTTGCCTGGTTGCTGATTCCGTTGATGGCCGCGGTCGGTGCCAGTCTGTGGGGAAGTTGGGCCGGCCGGAATCGCAAGGCCGCGGGAGACGGTGTCGAACTCGCTGGATACACACGCTTCCGTGAGGCCATGGAGCGGACCGACGTCCGGGAGAAGTCCCACTCGGACGCGGTGTGAGATCCAGGGTCCGTCCCCCGCGCCCGCGCGGTGCGCCCGGGTGCGCGGCGGACGACGTCCGGTGTCCCGGCCGGCACCGCGCGGAACACTCTGGATCACCGCCGGGAAATGGGTGTTCGCGCCCTTTGGGCGGGCTCCGGCCCCACCACGTACGGACGGCCCCGACGGTGCGCTTACAGCACCGTCCCGTACTGTCGTTCCATGCCACGCCGCACCGCGACGATGCTCGCCTCCACTCTGATCCTGATCGCGCTCCTGTGCGCGGGAGTGTTCATCAAAGTGCCGTACTCGGAGATGTCACCGGGTCCCACGGTGAACACACTGGGTGACCACGACGGCGAGCCGGTGCTGCAGATCTCCGGCCGCAAGACGTATCCGACGACCGGGCACCTGAACATGACCACGGTCCGGGTCACCAGCGCCGACTACAAGATGAACCTCGTCGAGGCCGTGTACGGATGGCTGGCGCACGACGCCAAGATCGTGCCGCACGACACGCTCTACCCGGACGGCAAGACCGAGCAGCAGTCGACGCAGGAGAACGCCGAGGAGTTCAGCCAGTCCCAGGAGAGCGCCAAGGTGTCGGCCCTGAAGGAGCTGGGTATCCCGGTGAAGTCCTGGGTGATCGTCTCCACCGTCGTCAAGGGGTCCCCGGCCGAAGGCCGGCTGCACGCCGGTGACGTCATCAAGGCCGTCGACGGTACGGCCGTGAAGGCGCCCGACGACGTCGCGAAGCTGGTCACCAAGCACAAGCCCGGCGAGAAGGTCGTCTTCAGGATCGTGCCCGCCAAGGACCAGGCCGCCGCGACGAAGGAGCACACGACGGCGACCGCGACCAAGGACGTGACGATCACCACGGTCAAGTCCGCCGACAGCGGCACTGACCGTGCCATCGTCGGGATCTCGGCCGGGATCGACCACACGTTCCCGTTCACCGTCGACATCAAGCTCGCCGACGTCGGCGGACCGAGCGCGGGTCTGATGTTCTCGCTCGGCATCGTGGACAAGCTCACCCCGGGGAACCTCACCGGAGGCAAGTTCGTCGCCGGTACCGGCACCATCGACGACGACGGCAAGGTCGGCCCGATCGGCGGCATCGACATGAAGACCGTCGGTGCCCGCAACAAGGGCGCCCAGTACTTCCTGACGCCCAAGGACAACTGCGCCGCCGCCGCCAAGGACACCCCCGGAGGGCTCACGCTCGTCAAGGTCGGCACCATCGACGACGCGATGAAGGCCCTGAAGGACATCAGCGCGGGCCGGACCTCCGACCTGCCGAAGTGCACCGCCAAGGGCTGACGGACACCGCTCGTCCGTGGCCGGGGCGCCCCGCGAACAGCGGGGCGCCCCGGCCACGTCCGTGCGCGGATCAGTCCGCGAACGTCGCCGACAGCGCCTGCGCGAGGCCCGGCACCAGGCCCGCCCCCGTGAGCACCTCCGTCGCCGCGTCCTTCTCACGCAGCCGCAGCGCCGAGTCGCGGGTGCCGTCGCGCAGGACGCCGACCGTCATGCGTACCTCCTGGCGGTCCGGGTGCGCGGCGACCCACTGGGTGAGCTTCTTGCCGCTGAGACCCTCCGGGACCGAGGCCTCCGCGGAAGGCGGCAGCATCAGCCGCTCCACGGTGAGCGCGCAGCCCACGACGGCGTCGGGCCAGGCGATGGTGCCGAGGAACTCGTCCAGCGGCTTGCCGGCGGGGATCTCGTCCTGCTCGATGGGGGTGAGACCGATGGTCTCCTGCTCGTTCTCCAGGCCGAGCTGAGCGGCGAGGCCGGGTTCCTGAGCCCGCAGGCGTGCGGTGTCTACGAGGGCGAAGAGGCGGGCGGGCTGGTCCCAGCCGAGGCCGGAGGCGTACTCGTCGATCTCGAGTACGGCCCGGGTGAGTGGGCTCGCTGCCATGGGAGTGTTGGACATGGTCACAATCCTGCCTCGTTCGTGACCGGAATCGGGAACCGAGTAAAGCGTGAGTAAGTTGCATAGATGAGGCTCCTCGATCACGGAGTCTTACGGACGGTCCACCAACACGGGGGCCTGACGGATCAACAGCGACTTCGAGGTGCGCACCTTGGCTTTCCAGATGCCGGACCGCGGCGGAGGCCCGACGGGGTCACGGATCAGAGTGGGCCGGCCGTCCCGGCGTGTCCGGACCCTGCTCATGACACTGGGCGTGCTGGCCGTGCTGGCCATGGCCTTCGTCATGTTCGCGGGGTTCTGGACGGACTGGCTCTGGTACCGCTCGGTTCACTACTCGTCGGTCTTCACCACCACGCTGTGGACCAAGATCGGGCTCTTCTTCGTCTTCGGTCTGCTGATGGCGGCCGCGGTGGGCTTCAACATCTGGCTGGCGCACCGGCTGCGGCCGCCGCTCAGCGCCATGTCGATGGAGCAGCAGAACCTCGACCGGTACCGCATGGGCATCGCGCCCTACAAGCGGTGGCTGCTGCTCGCGATCACCTCCCTCGTGGGGCTGATCGCCGGCGCGTCCGCCTCGGGCCAGTGGCGCACGTGGCTGATGTGGGTGAACGGAGTGCCCTTCCACCAGAAGGACCCCCAGTTCCACCTCGACGTCTCGTTCTACGCCTTCGACCTGCCCTGGTACCGCTTCCTCCTCGGCTTCGGATTCGCCGCCGCCGTGCTCTCGCTGATCGCCGCCGCGCTCACGCACTACCTGTACGGCGGTCTGCGGATCACCAGTCCGGGAGCGCGTGCCACGGCCGCGGCGACCGGGCACCTCTCGGTGCTCCTCGGCGTTTTCGTCGCCCTGAAGGCGGTCGCCTACTGGCTCGACCGGTACGGGCTCGCGGTGAAGTCCAGTGACTTCAAGGCGACCGGCAACTGGACGGGCCTGAGGTACGTCGACGCGAACGCCTATCTGCCCGCCAAGACGATCCTGTTCTGCATCGCCGTCATCTGCGCGCTGCTCTTCTTCGCGACCCTGTGGCGGCGCACCTGGCAGCTTCCCGTGATCGGCTTCGGCCTGATGGTGCTCTCCGCGATCCTCATCGGCGGCCTGTACCCGGCGATCGTCCAGAAGTTCCAGGTCGAGCCCAACGAGCAGGCCAAGGAAGCGCCGTACGTCGAGAAGAACCTCAAGGCGACCCGCGAGGCGTACGGGATCGCCGGCACCGATGTGCAGGACTACCCGGGGTCGAGCGACACCAAGGACAAGTCCAAGCTCCGTGACGACGCCGACACCATCGCGAGCATCCGGCTGATGGACCCGAACATCGTGTCGCCGACCTTCCAGCAGCTCCAGCAGGTGCGGAACTACTACGGCTTCCCGTCGAACCTGGACGTCGACCGGTACAGCAAGGACGGCAAGGAACAGGACACGGTCCTCGGTCTGCGTGAGCTGAACCTCGCGGGCATCCCGAAGAACAACTGGATCAACGACCACTTCCGGTACACGCACGGATACGGCGTCGTCGCGGCCAAGGGAACCACGGCCGACAGCGAGGGCCGCCCGGTCTTCACCGAGTACAACCTGCCGTCCAAGGGCGACCTGGGCACGTACCAGCAGCAGATCTACTACGGTGAGAAGACCACCCAGTACTCGATCGTCGGCGGTCCCCAGAAGGAGATCGACTACTCCGACGACAGCGGTGAGAAGACCACCAGCTACCAGGGCAAGAGCGGGGTCAGCCTCGCCAGCCCGGTCAACCGGGCCGCGTACGCGGTGGCGTTCGGCGAGCCGCAGATCATGTACTCGGGCGCGATCGGCGAGGGTTCGCGGATTCTCTACAACCGCACGCCCAAGGAACGGGTCGAGGCGGTGGCCCCCTGGCTGACCATCGACGGTGACGCCTACCCGGCGGTCGTCGACGGGAAGATCCAGTGGATCGTCGACGCGTACACCACCACCAACGGCTATCCGTACGCGTCGCGCACCACGCTCGGCGACACCACGGCGGACTCGTTGACGGCGGCCAACAACCAGCGCGCGGTGGTGGCCCAGCAGAACCAGGTCAACTACATCCGCAACTCGGTGAAGGCGACCGTCGACGCGTACACCGGCGCGGTCAAGCTCTACCAGTGGGACACCGAGGACCCGGTCCTGAAGACCTGGATGAAGGCGTTCCCGGACACGGTGCGGGCGAAGAAGTCGATCTCGCCGGAGCTGATGGCCCATCTGCGGTATCCGCAGGACCTGTTCAAGGTCCAGCGCGAACTGCTCACCCGCTACCACGTGAAGGACGCCCAGACGTTCCTGAGCGGCAGCGAGGTGTGGCAGGTCCCGGACGACCCGACCAACAAGTCGGGCAACGCGGTGCCGCCGTACTACCTGAGCATGAAGCTGCCGGGGGACACCTCGCAGGCGTTCTCGCTGACGACGACGATGACGCCGAACGGCCGTGACAACCTGAGTGCCTTCGTCTCGGTCAACGCCGAGGCGGGAACGCCCGGTTACGGCAAGATCAGCGTCCTGAAACTGCCGACCGGCAGAACGGTCGACGGACCCAAGCGGGTACAGAGCCAGTTCAACTCCGAGCCGTCCATCGCCGAGTCCATCAGACTCCTCAGAGGCGGCGACTCGGAGGTCGAGTACGGCAACCTGCTGACCGTGCCGCTCGACGGCGGACTGCTCTACGTGGAACCGGTCTACGTCCGCGGTGGCGATCTCAAGTACCCGCTGTTGCGCAAGGTGTTGGTGACCTACGGAGGCAGCACCGCGTTCGAGGACACGCTGGGCAAGGCGCTCAACGTGGTCTTCGGGGCGGAGAGTTCGACTACGCCGCCGGCCGACGAGGGCACCACGAATCCGCCCACGTCGACCAACCCGACGGTCCAGGAAGCGCTCAACGACGCACAGAAGGCCTTCGACCAGGGGCAGGAAGCCCTCAAGAAGGGCGACTGGAAGGCGTACGGCGAAGCGCAGAAGAATCTGGAGGACGCGCTGAAGCGGGCCGAGAACGCACAGGCCAAGGCGGACAAGAGCGGCAGCTCCGGCGCCGACAAGACGGCCGGCAAGGGCACCGACAAGAGCGGCGGCCCGAGCAGCAGTCCCAGCAGCAGTCCCAGCAGCAGTCCGAGCAGCGAGAAGAGCACAGGAAGCGGCTGATCAGGAGCCACCCCGCGCCGTGGTACGGTTGCAACACAACGGCGCGGGGTGGAGCAGCTCGGTAGCTCGCTGGGCTCATAACCCAGAGGTCGCAGGTTCAAATCCTGTCCCCGCTACTGAAGTCGAAGGCCCGGATCCAGTTCATGGATCCGGGCCTTCGACGTGTGTGGCGCCACGCCGGAGTGTCCCCGGTGACCTGGCCACTCGTGTGAAGTGGCGCGACATGCGAGGGCAGTTGGGCGATCTGTGTTTGACTTGTCTCTCTGTGGGCATGTCGACAAAACGCTGAAGTGACCTAACTGGCTGCGGTATACCAGGTGTACCCAGTTTGCAGGTGGTGCGACGATGGACGTTATGGGGGACAAGGCAACTCTGTTGGATACAGGGCGGTTTGCGCAGCCTGCCGACTTTGAGCAGCCTGCGGATCTCACGCAGCCTTCCGACCGGGACGAGACCGGCGAGGCTGCCGAGGAGGCGCGCCAGTGGTCGGCCGCCGAAGCCGGCGACGTCGAGGCGATGAGCGTCCTCGGAGCCATGCTGCTGCGCCGCGGCGATCTCGGCGCGGCCGAGCCCCACCTCCGCGCCGCCACCGCCGCCGGTGACCGTGCGGCCGCCAACAACCTGGGTGTCCTCCTGTACCAGCGCGGATACGCCGAAGAGGCCGCCGGATGGTGGCGGATCGCCGCCGTCGCCGGCAGCGCGGCCGCCGCGCACGCGCTCGGCCGGCACCACCGCGAGCGCGGCGACGAGCCCGCCGCCGAGTACTGGCTGCGCCAGTCCGCCGAGCAGGGCCATGCCCTGGGCGCGTACGCCCTCGCCGATCTGCTGGAGCATCGCAGCGACGTGGGTGCCGAACAGTGGATGCGGGCCGCCGCGGAGCGAGGGCACCGCGAGGCCGCGTACCGACTGGCGCGCACGCTTGACCGCAAAGCCCTGGACTCGGGTGAGGCCGTGGGTGACAACGGTGTCATCGGTGCCGCGGGGCAGGCCGCCGAACAGTGGTACCGGCAGGCCGCCGCGCGCGGGCACCGTCGGGCCGCGCTGCACCTCGGGGCGATCCTGGAGAAGCGGGGCGATCTCAAGGAGGCCGGGCGCTGGTATCTGACGTCCGCCAAGGACGGGGAGGCGCGTGCCGCGTGCGCCCTCGGATTCCTGCTGCGCGACGCCGGGGACCCCGAGAGCGCCGCCGTCTGGTGGCTGCGGGCGGCCCAGGACGGGGACGGGAACGCCGCCAACGCGCTGGGCGCACTGCACGCCGAGCGCGGTGAGACGCAGACCGCCGAGCGGTGGTACCGGGCCGCGATGGACGCGGGCGACGTGAACGGCGCGTACAACCTCGGACTGCTCTGCGCCGAACAGGGGCGGACCGCGCAGGCCGAGCAGTGGTACCGCAGGGCCGCGTACGCCGGTCACCGCGAGGCCGCCAACGCCCTGGCGATCCTGCTGCTCCAGGTCGGCGACGCGGCCGGAGCCGAGCCGTGGTTCTCCAAGGCCGCGGAGGCCGGGAGCGTGGACGCCGCGTTCAACCTCGGCATCCTGCACGCCGGACGCGCCACCGACAGCGAGGACGCCGCCGCGCTGCGGTGGTACGAGCGGGCGGCCGCCGCCGGACACACGGAGGCGGCGCTCCAGGTGGGCATCGCGCGGTTGCGGGAGGGCGATGAGCCGGCCGCCGAACGGCATCTGCGGTGCGCCGCGGGAGGGGGCAGCGCCGAGGCCGCCTACCGGCTCGCCGCCGTGCTCGACGCCCGGCGGCCACCGGCGCCCGCGCACGAACTCGGGGAGCCCGCACAGGAGAAGAGCGAGTGCGAGGAGTGGTACGAGCGGGCGGCGTCCCAGGGGCACCGGCGTGCGCAGGTGCGGGTCGGGATGCTCGCCGCGGCGCGGGGCGACGTGGTGGAGGCGGCGCGCTGGTACCGCGAGGCCGCCGAGGCCGGGTCGCGCAACGGCGCGTTCAATCTCGGGCTGCTGCTGGCCCGTGAGGGGAGCGAGCCGGAGGCGGCGCTGTGGTGGACCCGTGCGGCCGACGCGGGGCACGGACGGGCGGCGCTTCGGCTGGCGCTCGTGTACGCGCGGCGCGGGGAACTGGCTGAAGGGCAGCGGTGGGCCGACCGGGCCGTGTCGCTGGGGCCGGCGGAGGTCTCCGAGCGGGCGGCGCGGCTGCGGGACGCTTTGCGGGAGGAGCTGTCCGCGTGAGGGGCGGCCCGGGTCCCGGGACGCGGCTTGGGCCTTCCCCGCCTCGGCCCCGGTGCGCCGAGGAGTGCTTCGGTCCGGGCGGCCCGGGTTCCGTCCGGACCCGGGGAACGGCCCTGGTCGGCCGGGGCGGAGGGCTGCCGTCGGAGCGCTCGAAAAGGGATTTGCGCTGGCCACGGAGTTGACGTACTGTTCAGTTCATCGACGCGGGGTGGAGCAGCTCGGTAGCTCGCTGGGCTCATAACCCAGAGGTCGCAGGTTCAAATCCTGTCCCCGCTACTGAAGGCCGAGGGCCGGAATCCGAAAGGGTTCCGGCCCTCGGTCGTTTCCGGACCCAAGTGCGAAAACGCTGCTGCGAACAGCGAACAGCGAACAGCGAACAGTGGTGAGTGGTTCGCTGCGGACCGGCTGAAGCGCGGAGTGCGGAAAGCCCCAGCGCGCGTCGCGTGCCGGGGCTTTCGGGTGAGTGCCGCTACGCCTGTACGGCGGCGCAGTTCGGGCAGACGCCCCGGTACGTCACCTCGACGTCCGAGACCGTGAAGCCGAAGCGCTCCGAGTCGGGGAGGTCCGTGAGCGGGTCGCCGAGCGGGTGGACGTCGCGGATCGCGCCGCACCGGGCGCAGACCAGGTGGTGGTGCGGGCGGTGCGCGTTCGGGTCGTACCGCTTGGCGCGCTTGTCCGTGGCGACTTCCAGCACCTCGCCGAGCGAGACCAGCTCGCCCAGCGTGTTGTAGACGGTCGCCCGGGAGATCTCGGGCAGCTTCGCCACGGCCCGTGCGTGCACCTCGTCGGCCGTCAGATGGACGTGGTCGCCGTCGAGGACCTCGGCCACGACACGTCGCTGCGCGGTCATCCGCCATCCACGTCCGCGCAGTCGTTCCAGCAGGTCACTCATACAGGTCAGGGTAACAGCAGGTGAACTAGATCCTGAATGGATGTGACTTTAGAAGTAGACCTGACTTAGATGATGTCTACCATCTCGGTCGCGGTGAGCACGGCACGGGAAGGCCCTGTTGTGCGTGGTCGTGTGTGGTTGTGCATGGTTCTGCGTGGTGGGCCGGAACCCCCGGGGGCGCCCCCGGGGGTTCCGGCCCGCTCGTACGGTCAGGCCGGTACGTGCTGCCGGGCGGGCGCCCAGCACCGGATGATGTCGCGGACCGAGACGATGCCGACCGGCCCGCTGCCGTCGAGCACGATCAGATGCCGGAAGCCGCCGTGCGACATCGCGGACGCGGCCTCGTCCAAGGTCCAGGTGGGCGCCGCGAAGACGACGTCGGTGGTGGTGTGGGTTCCTGCGGTCTCCGAGTCCGGGTTCTGGCCGAGGGCGAGGGAGTTGAGGATGTCGCGCTCGGTGAGGATGCCGAGGCCGGAGGAGTCCTCGTCGAGGACCACCGCCGCGCCGACGTGGCGCGCGGACATCAAGCGGGCCGCCTGCCGGAGGGTGTGTGCCGGGCCGATGGTGAGGACCACCGTGCTCATGGCGTCGCGGACGAGCATGGGCTGGAGCCACCTCCTTGGTGAGCCGCGGACTCCCCGGCTCCTCGACGGAGCGCAAAGAGAAGCGGTTCACAAGTTCACAAGTGGGGGAGCTCTCAGGGTCGCAGTTAAAGGGAGGGTCAACAAGAGGGCGCGTGCCGTGAGTTGGGGGGCGCCCGAGGGTTGCTCAGCAGCCCCGGGCCGACCGGGGCTGCACAGAAAGCGCGCTCAGTAACGCTGGTTGAGGTAGCCGAGCATCTCGTCGTGGAGGAGGCCGTTCGACGCGGCCGCGTTGCCGCTGTGCGGGCCGGGGCGCCCGTCGAGGCCGGTGAAGGAGCCGCCCGCCTCGGTCACGATGATCGCGTTCGCCGCCATGTCCCAGAGCGACAGTTCGGGTTCGGCGCAGATGTCCACCGAGCCCTCGGCGACCATCATGTACGGCCAGAAGTCGCCGTAACCGCGGGTGCGCCAGACCGCCTTCGTGAGGTCGAGGAAACCGTCGAGGCGGCCCTGGTCCTCCCAGCCGGACAGCGACGAGTACGCGAAGGACGCGTCGGCCATCCGCGGGACGCTGGAGACCCGCAGGCGGGTCGCGGAGGACAGGCTGCGGCCGCTGAAGGCGCCGTGCCCCTTCGCCGCCCACCAGCGACGGCCCAGCGCGGGGGCGGAGACGACGCCGACGACCGGCTGGTAGCCGCCCTCGCCCATCTCCATCAGGGAGATCAGCGTGGCCCAGACGGGCACACCGCGGACGTAGTTCTTGGTGCCGTCGATCGGGTCGACGACCCAGCGGCGCGGGCCCGTGCCCTCGATGCCGTACTCCTCGCCGAGGATCGCGTCGCGCGGCCTGGCCCGCTGGAGGTGGCCGCGGATGAGTTCTTCGGCGGCCTTGTCCGCCTCGCTCACCGGTGTCATGTCCGGCTTGGTCTCGACCTTCAGGTCGAGCGCCTTGAACCGGTCCATCGTCGCGGCGTCGGCGGCGTCCGCCAGGACATGGGCGAGGCGCAGGTCATCGCGATAGTCGGGCATGGGTGAACCGTATCTGCCCGTGTCGGGACGGGGCTACACAGGACGGAGGATGATCGCGACGCCCGACCGGTGCCGCACCGGCCCCGGCGGCGGCTGGTGTTCGGCGGGTGTCGCTCCCGACCGGCCTGGTGGGCGGGGAGGCTCCCGGCGGGTGTCGTGCCCGATCCGTCCCGGCGGGTGTCGGGTCCGAGTGTCCCGACGGGCGGGGAACCTTCCGGGGCGTCGAGTCCGAGGGTCTCCGGCGGGCTTGAGGTCCTGGCGGGTGTCGCATCCCGAGCGTCCCCGGCGGACTGACGGCACCCGGGTCGGTGCCGTTCCCGATCGTTCCCGGTGCCGGGGCGGTGCCGCAGCGGCGTCTTGCCGGCCCTCCTCGTAGGCCCCGCAGGACCCGTTCCGCCGGCCCCCGCAGGACCCGTTCCGCCGGCCCCCGCCGGGCCTGTCCGCCGGAGGTGGCCGGGGCCGCGCCGGGCGCGCCCGGAGGGACGGTTTCGGGGGCTCGTGCCCGGTCCCGGACGCGTGCGGCTTCGGACGTGCGCCCCGCGGGGGTACCGCGACCCCTTGACAGTGCCTCCGCACGCGTCAAATCTGGCTGCAGAGCCGCTCGCCCCAGGGAGGCGATGATGCCCGCAGCGCGCGAGTCCCTCTTGGACGCCGCCTATACGGCGCTCACGCGCCGGGCGTGGTCCGCTGTGCGGATGGTCGATGTGGCCGCCGTGGCCGGGGTGTCACGCCAGACGCTCTACAACGAGTTCGGGAGCAAGGAAGGACTCGCGCGTGCCCTCGTACGGCGGGAGGCCGATGCCTATCTCGCCGGGATCGACCGGGCCCTGGCCACTCACACGGACGCGCGGGAGCGGCTGGTCGCGGCCGCCGAGTGGACCGCCTCGGCGGCGCGCAACAACGCGCTGGTGCGGGCGATGCTGACCGGATGCTGGAGCGAGCGGCTGCCCTCGCCCGCGCTGTCCGCCGTGCCCTCGTCGTCCGCGGTGCCCGCGCAGCGGCGCGCCGACGGGCCGTTGCCCTCGCCCGCCGACTTCGTGGCGCTCGTCCGCGACCGTGCGGTCGCCGCGCTCGCCCTGCCCAGGGCGGACACCCCCGAGGTCACGGGGGTGTGTGAACTGGCGGTCAGGCTCGCGCTGTCGTGGGTCGTGGCGCCGCCCGCCCGGGGCGGAGTCACGGAACTGGTCAGGACCGCGCTGGCACCGTCCCACCGGCTCGGGGTCTGAAGGGCCCGGTGCGCGCGCTGAGGCAGGCACAAGGGCGTGCCAGGAGTTCGGGCACAAGGGCGTGCACGGAGGCAGGCCAGGGGGCGCGTACCGAGTGCGGCCGAGGGCGCCCGCTCAGCGGGCCCGAGGGTGTGTCCTCAGCGCGCCGACCCCGACAACTGGAGCCCGATGACGCCGATGATGACCAGGGAGATCGAGACGATCTTGAGGATGGAGACCAGGTCGTCGAGGAAGATCATGCCGTAGATGGCGGTGCCCGCCGCGCCGATGCCGGTCCACACCGCGTAGGCCGGACCGACGTCGAGCTTCTTCAGGGAAAGGGTCAGCAGACCGAAACTGCCGAGGGCGAAGACGCAGAAGGCCACGGTGGGCCAGAGTCTGGTGAAGCCGTGCGAGAGCTTCAGGCAGACGGCGAAGCCGGTTTCGAGCAGCCCCGCCACAACGACCAGCAGCCACGCCATGTCTTGTCCTCCCACATCCGCACGTCGACTGCTTCGGCCGGCCCGGATCCGGGTCGGTGCGATTATGCATTCACCGACCCGGAGAAGCCCTTACCGACGGCGGGCGCACGCAAACACGGGGACGTCAGTCGCCCTCGCGGCGCTCCCGTGTGGCCAGCAGCCGGCGCAGCGAGTACAGCCGCTGCGGGTCCGCGTGGCCGTCGGCCACCCACTGGTCGAGCGCGCAGTCCGGTTCGTCGTGGCTGCACGCGCGGGGGCAGCCCTCGGTGCCGGGTTGGAGATCGGGGAAGGCGTTGATGACCCGGGACGGGTCGACGTGGTTCAGCCCGAAGGAACGGACGCCCGGGGTGTCGACGAGCCAGCCCCCGGCGCTGCCCGCCAGCGGCAGGGCCAGCGCCGAGGTGGTCGTGTGCCGGCCGCGGCCCGTGACCGCGTTGACGTGCCCGGTGGTCCGGCGCTGCTCGGGCGGCACCAGCGCGTTCACCAGCGTCGTCTTGCCGACGCCCGAGTGACCGACGAACGCCGTGATCCTGCCGTCCAGTTGTTCGCGCACCCGGTCGGCGACGGCTTCGCTCCGCAGTTCCTCGCGGCTGGTCACCACGTACGGGATGTCCAACGCGCCGTACAGCTCCAGGAACTTGTCCGGCGGGGCGAGGTCCGACTTCGTGAGCACGAGAAGCGGGGTCAGGCCGCCGTCGAAGGCCGCCACCAGACAGCGGTCGATCAGGCGGGGGCGCGGCTCGGGGTCGGCGAGCGCGGTG
Source organism: Streptomyces sp. NPDC002742 (assembly GCF_042888885.1). Classification (NCBI taxonomy): domain Bacteria; kingdom Bacillati; phylum Actinomycetota; class Actinomycetes; order Kitasatosporales; family Streptomycetaceae; genus Streptomyces; species Streptomyces sp. NPDC002742. The sequence goes on along the minus strand of NZ_JBIAQF010000007.1, from coordinate 110,713 downwards.
ACGATGGCGAGCTGGTCGGCGTTGGCGACGACCACGCGCTCGTACGGATCGTCGTCGTCGGCCGTGCGGCGCAGCACCGAGCCGCGCGGCTCGATGCGGACGATGCGGGCGAGGGTGTCCTTCTCGCCGGACAGATCGCCGACGATGGCGACCCGGTCGCCCACGACCGCGGCCTTGCGGCCCAGTTCGCGGGCCTTCATCGCCATCACGACGCGGTCCTCGACGAGGCAGGTCAGCCGGCCGCGGTCGACCGTGAGGACCATGCCCGAGACGGCCTCCTCGTGCTTGGGTCGGATGTTCGTACGCGGACGGTTGCCCTTGCGGTTCGGGCGCTGGCGGATGTCGTCCTCGTCGGTGTTCTTGCCGTAACGGCGCATGATCCAGATCCGCCCGTCAGTTCCCGAGCATCCCGGTCCACATGTCGGGGAAGTCGGGCAGGGTCTTCGCCGTCGTCGCCACGTTCTCGATCTGGACGCCCTCCACCGCCAGCCCGATGATCGCGCCGGCCGTCGCCATGCGGTGGTCGTCGTACGTGTGGAAGATGCCGCCGTGCAGTCGACGCGGCCGGATGTGCAGACCGTCGGCGGTCTCGGTCACATCGCCGCCGAGCCCGTTGATCTCCTTGGTGAGCGCGGCCAGCCGGTCCGTCTCGTGCAGCCGCAGATGGGCCACACCCCGCAGGGTGGAGGGAGAGTCGGCGAGCGCCGCGACCGCCGCGATACCGGGGGTCAGCTCACCGACCTCGCCCAGGTCCGCATCGATACCGTGAATCGCACCCGAACCGGTGAACTCAAGGCCGCTCTCGGTCAGTTCGCAGGAACCACCCATCTCGGTGAAGATCTCCCGCAGCCGGTCGCCGGGCTGGGTGGTGTGCGCCGGCCAGTCGGGGACGACGACCGTGCCGCCGGTCACCAGGGCCGCCGCGAGGAACGGCTGGGCGTTCGACAGATCCGGTTCGATGATCAGGTCGCGGCCGAGCAGCGCGCCCGGCGTCACCCGCCAGACGTTCGGCTCGCCGCCCGACTCCGGGGTGTCCACCTGGGCACCGACCGCGCGCAGCATGTCCACGGTCATCCGGATGTGCGGCATGGACGGGAGCTTCGAGCCGGTGTGCCGGACCTCGACGCCCTGGTTGAAACGCGGGCCGGAGAGCAGCAGGGCGGACACGAACTGGGAGGACGACGAGGCGTCGATCTCCACCGGGCCGCCGTCCAGGGCGCCGCCGCCGTGCACCGTCAGCGGCAGCGCGCCGCGGGCGTCGTCGTCGATCCGGGCGCCGAGCAGGCGCAGCGCGTCGATCACGCCGTGCAGCGGACGCTCGTACGACCGCGGGTCGCCGTCGAATCGGATGGGGCCGTTGGCGAGCGCGGCGACGGGGGGCAGGAAGCGCATCACGGTGCCCGCGTTGCCGACGTCGACCGTGGCCGGGCCGCGCAGGCCCGAGGGGATGACCCGCCAGGCCTCGCCGGAGGCTTCCGGGCCCCCCGCGACCGTGGAGCTGGAGGCGACCGTCTCCTCGATGCCCACGCCCATCGCGCGGAGCGCGCCGGCCATCAGCAGGGTGTCGCGGGAACGCAGCGGGCGGCGCAGCCAGCCCGGCTCGGAGGCCAGCGAGGCCAGGACGAGAGCGCGGTTGGTGACCGACTTGGACCCCGGCACGTGAACCGTCGCGTCGACGGCTCCGCTTGCGTGCGGGGCTGGCCAGAGGGCGGTGTGGGCGGGGTTCACGGTCATGCGCCCCACTTTAGTGGCAGGGCGCCGGACGGCCGCGGGTCCGTCACCGTCGGTGGCGTCCGGCGGGGAACCGGGCACGGCATCCTGCGTGGTCCGCCGAAGGGGCGCGCGACGCGGTTCAGGTCCCTTCGGTCCGGTCGAAGGGCCATGACGCGGTTCAGGTCCCGCCGGTCGGTGACCTGCGGTTCACAGTCCCAGCAGCCAGCGGCCGCCGCCCATCAGCGAGCACAGCGACACGGCGTGGAAGAGGAACAGCCACAGCCCGGCCGGTACGTGTGTCAGCCGCGAGAGCTGGTCCGCGTCCGAGTCGCCCGCGCCGCCCCGCATCCGCTTTGCCTGGAGTTCGAACGCCGGGCGGACGCCGCCGAGGAGCAGGAACCACACCACGGCGTACGCGAACGCGGCCTGGACCTGGGGTCCGGCGAGCCAGGAGACCAGCAGGAAGGTGCCGCCGGTGAGGATCACGGTGAGCGCGCCGTACGCGTTGCGGATCATCACCAGCATGGCTATCAGCAGGGCCGTGGCCGCCCACAGCAGCAGGGTGATGTGGCCCGCGCCGAGCAGCGCGGCGCCGCCGAGGCCGAGCAGCGGGGGAGCGGTGTAGCCCGCCGCCGCCGTCAGGATCATGCCGAGGCCGGTCGGCTTGCCGCGGCTGACCGTGAGACCGCTGGTGTCGGAGTGCAGCCGGATACCGCTGAGGCTGCGGCCGGTGAGCAGGGCGACCAGGCCGTGGCCGCCCTCGTGCGCGATGGTGATGGTGTTGCGGGAGACGCGCCAGACGCCGTGCGGGACGATCGCCGCGAGCGCCGCGACCATGGTGGCGATCACCACCCACAGGTCGGGGTCGGGCTGTGTGCCGAAGACCTGGTCCCAGAGGGAGGTGAGCGAGGCCAGCGAGGAGGATGCGGTGCTGTCCATTGTCGGCGGTGGCTCCCTTTTGTGACGCGGAATCTGGCAGTGTTGCACGTATGTGCGGACGGTATGCGGCCAGTCGTGGACCCGAGGATCTCGCAGGAGTCTTTGAGATCGAGAAGTGGGACCGGGATCCCGAGGAGACCCTGGCCCCGGACTACAACGTGGCCCCGACGAAGGAGGTCTACGTCGTCCTCGACCGCCCTGTGAAGGACGCGGACAGCCCGAGGCCGGTTCGCCAGCTCCGCAGACTCAAGTGGGGACTCGTCCCGTCCTGGGCCAGGACACCCGAGGGCGCCGCCCGGATGATCAACGCGCGCGCGGAGACCGTGCACGAGAAGCCCTCGTACCGCCGCGCGTTCGCAGCCCGGCGCTGCGTCATTCCCGCCGACGGCTACTACGAGTGGGTCACCGGTGGCGCCGAGCGCGATCTGGAGGTCCAGGGCAGGAAGAAGCGGCCGCGCAAGCAGCCGTACTTCGTGACGCCCGCGGACGGATCGGTCTTCGCGATGGCGGGACTGTACGAGTTCTGGCGGGACCGGACGCTGCCGGACGAGCATCCGCTGGCCTGGTGGGCGACCTGTTCGGTCATCACGACCGAGGCGGAGACGGCACCGCTCGCGGTGGCCCCCGCCGAGGGCCCGCGGGCGCTGGCCGACATCCACCCCCGGATGCCCCTGATGCTCACCCCCGACCGCTGGGACAGCTGGCTCGACCCGTCCCGCACGGACCCCGACGAACTCCGTGACCTGCTCGCGCCGCCGCCCACCGGACTGATGCGCGCGTACCCCGTCTCCACCGCGGTCAGCAACGTCCGCAACAACGGAGCCGAGCTGCTGAAGGAGCTGGAGGGGCCCGAGGAGGGCACACTCTTCTGACGTGACCGAGATCAGCAGTGCGAGCGAGACCATCGAGACCGACGCCGGTACGGCCCGTGTCACCTGGCACCCCGCGGCGAAGGCGCGGCTCGTCCTCGCCGCCAGCCATGGCGCGGGCGGCGGTATCGAGGCCCGGGACCTGAAGGCGCTCGCCGAGGCGCTGCCCCCGCACGGGGTGAGCGTCGCGCTCGTCGAACAGCCCTGGCGGGTCGCCGGGAAGAAGGTGGCCCCGGCGCCCAGGACGCTGGACGTGGGCTGGCGGGGGGTGTGGCCGGCGCTGGCGAAGCCCGGACTCCCCGTGGTCTCCGGGGGCCGCAGCGCCGGTGCCCGCGTCGCGTGCCGGACCGCGACCGAACTCGGCGCCGCCGCCGTCCTCGCGCTGAGCTTCCCGCTGCATCCCCCGGGCAAGCCCGAGAAGTCCCGCGCCGCCGAACTGCTCGGCGCGGGAGTGCCCACACTCGTCGTGCAGGGCGGCAACGACCCGTTCGGCAGGCCGGAGGAGTTCCCGCCGGGCTCGTACGAACTGGTCGAAGTGCCCTACGGAGATCACGGCTTCACCGTTCCGAAGCGGGCCCCGCTCGGCCAGGAGCAGGCACTGGAGGTCGTGACGGACGGCGTCCTGAGGTGGGCCGCGTCACTCGGGTGACAGCCGGGAATGCAGAGTGACGGACTTCTGTTGTGCCGAGCAGACAGCACGCAGCGTGCTGCACCGTTCGTACGAGAGGAAGTCCGCCGCATGGGTTCGATCTTCTGCCCGAGCCGCAGCAGCCGCGCTGACCTGGACTGGACGGTGCTGCACGCGGGCAAGAACGCCCCGATTCGGACGGCGGGCGGACAAGATGTACATCCCTCCCCGACCGAAGGTCGTCTATCCTCCGAATCCAGTGGGACCGGTCTCGGTCTCGCTACGTCGCTGGAGGAGGTGGGTCCGGTCACTGGGACCGACGCAGGGACCGAAAACGGCCAGGCGGAGCAGCCCGAGGGCCAGGGCACGAGCGACGCGACGGCGGAAACGTCCGCCGAGCGCACCGCGCGCTTCGAGCGGGACGCGCTCGAATTCCTCGACCAGATGTATTCGGCCGCGCTCCGCATGACGCGCAACCCGGCCGACGCCGAGGACCTGGTGCAGGAGACGTACGCCAAGGCGTACGCGTCCTTCCACCAGTTCCGCGAGGGCACCAACCTCAAGGCGTGGCTGTACCGCATTCTCACCAACACCTTCATCAACTCGTACCGCAAGAAGCAGCGCGAACCCCAGCGCAGCGCGGCCGAGGAGATCGAGGACTGGCAGCTGGCGCGTGCCGAGTCGCACATGTCCACCGGGCTGCGTTCCGCCGAGTCGCAGGCGCTCGACCACCTGCCCGACTCGGACGTCAAGGAAGCGCTGCAGGCGATCCCCGAGGAATTCCGCATCGCCGTCTATCTCGCGGACGTAGAGGGCTTTGCGTACAAGGAGATCGCGGACATCATGGGGACACCCATCGGTACGGTGATGTCCCGGCTGCACCGGGGCCGTCGCCAACTGCGCGGCATGCTGGAGGACTACGCCCGTGACCGCGGGCTGGTTCCCGCCGGCGCAGGCGAGTCGAACGAAGCGAAAGGCTCGGGCTCATGAGCTGCGGAGAGCCGCACGAGACGGATTGCAGTGAGGTACTCGACCATCTGTACGAGTTCCTCGATCATGAGATGCCGGACGCGGACTGCACCAAGTTCGAGGTCCACTTCGAAGAGTGCTCCCCGTGTCTTGAGAAGTACGGTCTCGAACAGGCCGTCAAGAAGCTGGTCAAGCGCTGCTGCGGCCATGACGACGTGCCGACCGATCTGCGGGCCAAGGTCATGGGCCGCATCGATCTGATCCGCTCCGGTCAGGCCGTCCCCGAGCACGACGTGACCGCGACGGCCCAGGAGTCCTGACCGCCGGCTGCACCCGGGCCCTCCGGCGTGAGAGCCGGTCTCCGTCTCCGGCGAAGACCCTCCGTATATCACCCGAACGTGCTAATCCGCGGGCTCAGAGCCCGCGGATTCGTTCATACCCGTCCCCGCCCCCTGCCTCCCGTCCTAGGCTCCCAGCCTGAGATCGGGGGAGGTACGGGGGAGGTACGAGGAGATGGGTTCGGTTCCGGCGTGGGCCCGTGCGTACGTGGCCTGTGTCGCTCTCCTGGCGCTGGTCTGCCTCGCCCCCCTGCCGCACCTCCGCGTTCCCTGGGGGATCGTCGCGCTGCTCGCCGTGCTGTACGCGGGCTGCGAGCGCGTCACGCTGCCGCCCCGGCCGCGCGTCGCCGGTGTGCCCGGCGGCGAGACCACCCACGGGATGGGCACCTTCCTCCCCCTACTGCTGGCCGGGGCCTTTCTGCTGCCGCCGCCGGCCGCCGCCCTCGTCGCGCTGCCCGGTGCGTTGCTCGCCCGGGTCGAACAGCGCCCGCGCGGTCCGCGCCGGACCTGGCGCGCGGCCCAGCTCGCCGTCGCCGTCTGGGCGGCCTCCCGGATGTACGGAGCCCTCGGCGGCCGGGAGGCGCTGGTCACGCCCGACTTCCCGTACGCGCTGGTGCCCGCCGGGGCCGCCGTGCTCACCTTCTGCGCCGTACTCACCGTCCTCGACGGCGGAATCCTGGTGCTGGCCGAGCGTGCGCCGGTGCGCGGTGCCTGGCGCGGCCTCTTCGCGCGTTCGCTGGCGCCCGTGGCCGTGCACGGTCTCGCCGGGCTGATGATGGCGGTGCTCTGGCGCAGCCCGTACGGGCCCGTCGCCGCGCTGCTCGTCCTGCTGCCGATGTACGTGTCCTGCTGGGTCTTCGCCCAGTACCACCGCGAAAGGGCCGCCCACCAGGCCACCATCCGCGCCCTCGTCCAGGCCGTCGACATCAAGGACGGTTACACCCGCGGGCACAGCGAGCGGGTCGGCCAGGCGTCCGTGATGATCGCCCGCGAGCTGGGCATGCGCGACGAGCGCGTCGAGGTGCTCCGGTTCGCCGGAATCCTGCACGACGTCGGCAAGCTCGGTGTCCCCACGCGGCTGCTGCGCAAGGACGGACCGCTGACCCCCGAGGAGCGGCGGATCATCGAACTGCATCCCGAGTACGGGCACGAGATGGTCCGCGGAATCGGGTTCCTCGGCGAGGCCCGCTCGGCGATCCTGCACCACCACGAGCGGCTGGACGGGAGCGGATACCCGTACGGGCTGACCGGTTCGCAGATCCCGGAGTTCGCCCGGGTGGTGGCCGTCGCCGACGCGTTCGACGCCATGACGTCGACCCGGTCCTACCGCAGGGCCCGCCCGGTGCCGACGGCGCTGGAGGAGCTGGCGCGTTGCGCGGGGGCGCAGTTCGACCCCCGGATGGTGGGGGCGCTGACGCGGGCGCTCGGCCGGCACGGCTGGCATCCCGCGGTGACCGCGGACCTTGCCTCGGCCGCCGAAACCGGCATGCCGCCGGCGCGTCCGTCCGACACCGTCGGGCGGAGCGCGCCGTGAGCACCGCCGCCCCGCGGCGCGGAGTTCCCGCCCGCTCCGACCGTTCCGCCCGTCTCCCGTCGGCCGGGAGGGCCCCGGCCACTCTCTCCGCGGTGCGCGCCCTCGCCCTTCTCCTCGCGGCCCTCGCCCTCGGCGCCACCCTCTGGAACGGGATCGACGAACGCGGCACAGCGCTGGCCTTCGGCGTTCTCATCGCGGTCGGCGAACTCGCCCGGTGGAGCGGGTCCGAGGAGCGGGAGTCCGCGCCCCTCGGGGCCGCCGGAGCCCTCGCGTACGCCCTGCTCGGCGAGAACGCCGGGCACCGCACCGACCACGGCGTCCTCCAGGTCGTCGCCGTCGTCGTGGCGGCGGCGCTGATCGGCTGCGTCCCGCACGTGGCACAGGGGCACGGGCCGACGCTCGACCACCTCGCCCGCCGGGTCCTCACCGTCGCCTTCGCCGCAGTCTGCTTCCAACCCCTTTACGACCAGGGCAGGTTGCTGAGGTGGGGCGGCCCCGCGCAGGCCCTGCTGCTCGTCGCGCTGCTGGTCCTCACCACCCTGTGCGACGCCGTGCTCGCGGCGGCGACGGCCCACGCGCGGACCCGATGGCCGTTCGGGCCGCTGCTGCGCGACGAACTGCGGGCCACCCTCGGGATCGGTTCGGCCGTGTGCGCGACCGGGGCCGTCATGGCGCTCGCGGTCGCGGTGGCCGGACTGTGGGCGCTGCCCGTCTTCTCGCTGCCGCTGCTGCTCACCCAGCTGTCCTTCGGGCGGTACGCGGCCGTGCGGGTCACCTACCGGCAGACGATCGCCTCACTCGCGCGTGCCACCGAGATCGCCGGGTACACGCCGGCCGGGCACGCCCGGCGGGTGGCCGCCCTCAGCCGGGCCGTCGGCCGTGAGCTGGGCCTGTCCGAGCCCGATCTCACGGTCCTGGAGTACGCGGCGCTGATGCACGACATCGGACAGCTCAGCCTGGTCGACCCGGTACCGGCCGGAGCCACCGCCGCGCTCCCGGCGGAGGAGCAGCGGCGGATCGCGCTGCTCGGCGGCGCCGTCGTCAGGCAGACCGGGGTGGACGCCGGGGTCGCCGTGGTGGTGGAGCGGCAGGCGGACCCCTACCGGGACCAGCCGGTGACCGCGCGCATCGTCCGGACAGTGAACGCGTACGAGGAGATGGCCCGGGAAGCAGGGCCCACAGGGCCGCTGACCGCCCTGGAGAAGCTGCGGCTGGGCACCGCCCGCGACCATCAGCCCGAGGTCGTGGAGTCACTGGCCCGGGTCCTGTCCCGACCCGGTCTGACCTTGCCGTGGGCTGGGTAACCCATGGGTAATGAGCGGCCGTCCGAAGGTACGTGGTTGGATGCGAGGAAGAGGGTGTCAGGGGGCACGGGCCAGCCCGGGGCTGCACTGCCTTCAAGGGACTCTTCAAAGGACCGGCAGGCGGGGAACGCAAGGAACTGGCAGGCGGGAATCGTGAGGATCTTCGGCAAGGGACGACACCGGCCCTCCGCCTCATGGCGGCAGGCCACCGATCGTGCGTTCACGCTGATCGGCGACGGCCGGTACGAGGACGCGGGAGCGCTGCTGACGCGGGCCGCGGACCTGGAGCCCTGGCTGTCCGAGTCCTGGTTCAACCTGGCCCTGCTGCACAAGTTCCGGCACGACTGGGAGCAGGCGCGGGCGGCGGGGCTGCGGGCCGTCGCGCTGCTCGACCGGGAGACCGGCGCACCGGACTGGTGGAATGTGGGGATCGCGGCCACCGCCTTGCAGGACTGGCCGCTGGCCCGCCGTTCCTGGCAGGCGTACGGGCTGCGGGTGCCCGGCGGCGCCGCGGTCTCCGGCGAGCCGGTGGGCATGGACCTCGGCAGCGCGGCCGTCCGGCTGTCGCCCGAGGGCGAGGCCGAAGTGGTTTGGGGGCGCAGGCTGGACCCCGCCCGGGTCGAGGTGCTGTCGATCCCGCTGCCGTCCTCCGGACGCCGCTGGGGCGAGGTCGTGCTGCACGACGGCGTTCCGCACGGTGAGCGGACCACCGCGGCGGGGCACGCCTACCCGGTCTTCGACGAGATCGAGCTGTGGGCTCCCTCGCCGGTGCCCACCTGGGTCGTCCTCCTGGAAGCGGCCACCGAGGACGACCGGAACGCGCTGGAGCAGCTCGCCGCCGACGCCGGCTTCGCCGCGGAGGACTGGTCGTCGTCGGTGCGACTGCTGTGCCGGATGTGTTCCGAGTCCCGGATGCCGTCGGACGAGGGCGACGAGGAGCACCTCGACCCGCACGACCACAGTGAGCCGGGGCACCCGGGTCCGCTCGGCCATCGCACCGACGGACAGCTGTGGGTGCCCGAGCGGGAGTGCGGGCTCGCGGCGCCCGCCTCGCTGGTGCGCGGCCTGCTCGACGGCTGGGTCGCGGACAGTCCGGACTCCCGGGACTGGCGGGATCTGGAAGAGGTCTGCTGAGTACGCCTTTAGGCTGTACTCGCAGAATTTACCGAGGTCTGAGGAAGGCGTACGTCGTCATGGCGCAGCAGGACACCGATCAGCAGCACGCGGGCGTGCTCCCCGTGGACGACGACGGCTTCGTCATCGACACCGAGGACGGCGAGGAGCGCGAGGCGGCCTACCGCGAGCGCGGCACCTCGCGGCCGATCACGGTGGTGGGGAACCCGGTGCTGCACAAGGAGTGCAAGGACGTCACCGACTTCGGGGACGAGCTGGACCAGCTGGTCGCCGACATGTTCGCGAGCCAGCGCACCGCGGAGGGCGTGGGCCTGGCCGCCAACCAGATCGGCGTCGACCTGAAGGTCTTCGTATACGACTGCCAGGACGATCAGGGCGACCGGCACGTCGGTGTGGTCTGCAACCCGAAGCTCGTCGACCTGCCCGCCGACCGGCGCCAGCTGGACGAGAGCAACGAGGGGTGCCTCTCCGTGCCGACCGCCTACGCGCCGCTCGCCCGCCCCGACTACGCCGAGGTCACCGGGCAGGACGAGAAGGGCAACCCGGTCAGGGTGCGCGGTACGGGCTACTTCGCCCGCTGCCTCCAGCACGAGACGGACCACCTGTACGGGTACCTGTACATCGACCGGCTCTCCAAGCGCGACCGCAAGGACGCGCTGCGGCAGATGGCGGAGAACGAGCCCCGCTACGCGATCGTGGCGAACGACTGAGCCACCGCTTCGCCGGGCGCCCCGCACGCCTGTGACATAAATTGACCGGCGTGACGCGCGGTCTTCCGTGGGTCCACTCGAACGGTGTCTGGGCAGGCGATCCTGCTGACCAGGCACCGTTCGCATGTACGTCGTATGTTCGATCCCTTGTGCTCCATCAGTGATCCGGATTCAGTCACGCAAGGGGATGTTCTCGGCATGGCCGGGTAGTCAGTGGGCCAAATCCGTTCCCAGAACGGTCAGTTGTAGTGCTGAATGGGAAGTGCGGGGATACGCAACGGCGCGCGCCCGGCACGGGTGGAGGGGTGTGACGTCAACAGGCGGCTGAGAGGGGTTTGTTCGTGCATGCTTTCTCATACGGCTCTTCATCGACAGCGCTCGCGGTACCACCGGCGCTCTCTCTTCCGGTGATCGAGTCCGAGTTTCCCCGTCAACTGCATCCGTATTGGCCCAGGCTCCAGGAGAACACCAGGACCTGGCTCCTCGAAAAACGGCTGATGCCCGCGGACAAGGTCGAGGAGTACGCCGACGGTCTGTGCTACACGGACCTCATGGCGGGCTACTACATAGGCGCCCCCGACGAGGTCATGCAGGCGATAGCGGACTACAGCGCGTGGTTCTTCGTCTGGGACGACCGGCATGACCGCGATGTCATCCACGGCCGGGCGGACGCCTGGCGAAGGCTCAGGTTCCGGCTCCACGCGGCCCTCGATGCCCCCAGGGACCATCTGCACCACCGGGATCCCCTGGTCGCGGGGTTCGCGGACAGCATGGTGCGGTTGTACTCGTTCCTCGGCGAGAACTGGAACAAGCGGTTCGGGCTCCACTTCCACGCCGTGATCGAGGCGTACGACCGGGAGTTCAGGAACCGCACCGCCGGCACTGTGCCCACGGTCGCGGAATACCTCGAACTCCGGCGGCTCACTTTCGCTCACTGGATCTGGACCGACCTTCTGGAACCGAGTGCGGGTCATGAATTGCCGGCCACGGTGCGACAGCATCCCGCATTTCACCGGGCGGCGCTGCTCAGCCAGGAATTCGCCGCCTGGTACAACGACCTCTGTTCGCTGCCGAAGGAAATAGCGGGCGACGAGCTCCATAATCTCGGAATCAGTCTCATTCACCACGAGGGGCTGACGCTCGAAGAAGCCGTCACCGAAGTGAGGCGGCGGGTCGAGGAATGCATCGAGCAATTCCTCGTCGCCGAGAAGGATGTACTGCGGCTCGCCGAATTACTCGCCGACGGCGGCACTGTCCGGGGCAAAGAGACGAGCGCCGCCGTGAGGGCGTGCCTCGGGAACATGCGGAACTGGTTCAGCTCCGTGTACTGGTTCCACCATGAGTCGGGCCGGTACATGGTCGACAGCTGGGACGACCGCTCCACACCCCCGTACGTCAACAATGAAGCGGCAGGTGAGAAATGACCGTCGAGTCGGTACGGCCCGAGGTGTCCGAGGCGCGGGAGCTGTCCGTCCCGCCCCTCGCCGGAGGCGGGGTGCCCGTTCTCGGGCACGGCTGGAAACTGGTCCGCGACCCGCTGGGCTTCCTCGCCCAGCTGCGCGATCACGGCGATGTCGTCCGGCTCAGGATGGGCCCCAAGACGGTGTACGCCGTCACCACCCCCGCGCTCACCGGGGCGCTGGCGCTCAGCCCCGACTACGAGATCGGCGGCCCCCTGTGGGAGTCGCTCGAAGGGCTGCTGGGCAAGCAGGGTGTGGCCACGGCCAACGGGCCGCTGCACCGCCGCCAGCGGCGGACCATCCAGCCCGCGTTCCGGGCCGACATCATTCCCGAGTACGGCCCGATCATGGAGGAGGAGGCGCGGGCGTTCACGGCACGCTGGGAGCGGGGCGCGGTCGTCGACTGCACCTCCGAATCGTTCCGCGTCGCCGTCCGCGTAGCCGCCCGCTGTCTGCTGCGCGGCCGGTTCATGGACGAGCGCGCCGAGCGGCTGAGCCTCGCGCTCGCCACCGTGTTCCGCGGCATGTACCGGCGCATGGTCATACCCGCGGGGCCCCTCTACAGGCTCCCGCTTCCCTCGATACGGGCATTCGACCGCGCATTGGCCGATTTGCATGCGCTGGTCGACGAGATCATCGACGAGCGACGCGCATCTGGTCAAAAGCCGGACGATTTGCTGACGGCATTGCTGGAAGCGAAGAACGACGACGGCGACCCCATAGACGAACAGGAGATCCACGACCAAGTCGTCGCGATACTCACGCCCGGCAGCGAAACCATCGCATCCACGATCATGTGGCTGCTCCAAGTGCTGACGGAACATCCGGAACAGGCGGACAAAGTGGCCGCAGAGGTCCGGTCCGTCGCGGGAGACCGACCCGTCGGATTCGACGACGTCCGGAAGCTGTCGCACACGAACAATGTCGTCGTCGAGGCGATGCGTTTACGCCCCGCCGTATGGATATTGACGCGGCGCGTGGTGGCCGAAACCGAGCTGGGCGGCTATCGCATTCCGGCCGGGGCCGACATCGTCTACAGCCCGTACGCGATCCAGCGCGACCACCGGTCGTACCAGAAGCATCTGGATTTCGATCCCGACCGCTGGCTTCCGGAACGCTCCAAGGACATCCCGAAGTACGCGATGCGCCCCTTCAGCGTGGGCAACCGTAAATGCCCGAGCGACCACTTCTCGATGGCCCTGCTCTCCCTGATCACCGCGACCGTGGCGTCCGGGTGGCGCTTCGAGCAGGTGTCCGGGTCCAACGACGCGACCCGCGTCGGCATCACGCTGCGGCCCCACGAGCTGCGGCTGAAGGCCCGTCCGCGGTAAGCCTCTCGGACGGCCGGGTGGCCGGGCGCCCGGCCGGTGTCCGGCCCGCACGTCCACAGGCGCACGTTCAGGCCGCCCTCGGGCCCCTGGACGTGCGCCGGGGTCTCACGCCTTCGGCACGACCACGGTGACCGTCCATTCCTGAAGTCCGTCGCAGGAGACCCGGGCCGGATCGCTCGGACACAGCGGGCGCGACGATGTCAGCCGGACCGTTCCCGCCGAGACCGCCCGGTAGGCGGCGGACGCGTCCCCCGGCTGGAGGACGATCCCGCTGTTGGTGGCCTCCAGCCCGGTTCCGGAGCTCTTCACTGGCGTCCAGGGCCGGCGGGTCGTGCCGTCCAGGGAGACGCGGATCGTCTCGCCGGGCGCCAGACAGTACGTGTGGCCGCTGTCGGCGGCCCCCAGCTCCCCCTTCACCGTGGCACAGCTCGGGCGGGACGAGGTGGGGGACGGCGACACCGTGCCGCTGCCGCCCGCGTCGCCTCCGCTCTGCGCACCGCAGCCCGCGAGGAGCAGGGTCAGAGCGGCGAGGGCGATGGTCCGGGTGTGGGTCGTTCGGCGCATGGGTGGCCTCCTTGCAGGTTGGACGTGCCACCGGTGGATCAGGATCCATCCCACGCGTGACAGGGCCCCGGCCGCCGAGGCGGCCGGGGCCCTGCTCCGGGTCGGGCCGCCGAGGCGGCCGGTCCCCTGTCGCGGGTCAGCTGGTCGTCAGGGCGGTGTCGTCCACGACGAAGCTGGTCTGGAGCGAGGAGTCCTCGACGCCGCTGAACTTCAGCGTGACGGTCGAACCGGCGAAGGAGGACAGGTCGAAGGTCTTCTGGGCGTACCCGGTGGCCTTGTTGAGGTTGGAGTAGGTCGCGAGCGTGGTGGAGCCCGCGGTGACGGTGAGCTTGTCGTAGGCCGAGGTGGTGGTGGTCTCGGCCGTGTCGACGTGGAGGTAGAAGGTGAGGGTGGCCTTGCAGCCGGACGGGACGGTCACCGACTGGGACAGCGTGTCGGTGTGGGTCGAGCCGTAGCCGTCGAGCCAGGCGTCGTACGAGCCGCCGTGCGTGGCCTCACCGGTGTCATTGGTGATGACGCCGCTCGTCTCGCTCCACACGGTGGCGCCCGACTCGAAGCCCTGGTTGCCGAGCAGCTGCGCCGAGGTGCAGGTGCCGCCGCCCGATGTGCTGACGGTCCAGGTGAAGGAGGCCGAACCGGAGGCGCCCGTGCTGTCCTTCGCCGTGACGGTCACCGAGTAGGTGCCCGCGGTGCTCGCGGTGCCGGAGATCAGTCCGGTCGAGCTGCTGATCGACAGCCCGGTCGGCAGGCCGGTCGCGCTGTACGTGAGGGTCGCGCCCGCGCTGTCGCTCGCCGAGATCTGGAGGCTCGCCGAGCCGCCGGTGGCCGTGGACTGGCTGCCCGGGTTGGTGACGGTCACGGTGTTGCCGGTGCTGGTGCCCGAGGTGAAGGCGGCCGTGCCGTTGGGGGTGCCCCAGCCGGTCGGGCCGTCGTAGCCGGTGGCCGCGGTGCAGAAGTACGACGGGGAGCAGGAGCCGTTGTTGCCGCTCGTCACGTCGTACAGGTTCGAGGTGTGGGAGTAGGGGTACTTCGCCGGGTAGTCGGCGGAACCCGGGGTGCCGGCCAGCGCGTACACGCCCGCGATGATGGGCGACGAGGCGCTTGTGCCGCCGTAGACCGCCCAGCCGGAGCCGCCGTAGGTGTCGTAGACCGCCACGCCGGTGGCGGGGTCGGCGACCGCGGAGACGTCGGCCTCCATGCGCTTGGTGCAGCCGGTGTCGGTCTGCCAGGTGGGCTTGGCGTCGTAGGCGGAGCAGCCGGAGCCGGTGCCCTCGGTGCTGCTGGTCTTCCAGACCGACTCGGTCCAGCCGCGGGTGCCGGAGGAGGTGCTCAGCGCGGTACCGCCGACGGCGGTCACGTACTGGGAGGTCGCCGGGTACTCGGCGCCGTAGGCGGAGTCACCGGAGGAGACGGTGATGGCGACACCCGGGTGCTTGAAGTACGAGGTGTCCTCGCTGGTCTGCGAGGAGGACTCGGAGCCGCCCCAGCTGTTGGAGACGAACTTCGCGCCCAGCGTGACGGCTTCGTTCTCCGCGATGCCGAGGTCGGAGTCGTTCGCGGAGCTGGCCTCGACGAGGATGATGTTGCAGTTGGGACAGACGGCGCTGACCATGTCGATGTCGAGCGCCTCCTCACCCGCCCAGCCGGTGTCGTTCGTCGGCAGCGAGGTGGTCGAGCCCGTCTGGCTGACCTGCTTGAAGCAGCCGTTGGCCACCGTGCAGGCGGACAGGCCGAACTGCGAGCGGTAAGTGGCCAGGTCGGAGGCGGCGTTGGGGTCGTTGTAGGCGTCGACCACGGCGACCGTCAGGCCGGAGCCGCCCGTCGAGGGCAGGTTGTAGGCGCTGTGCAGGTTGGCCGGGCTGAGGCCGGACACCGCGGCGGCGGCGTCGGGGGAGACCTTCGCCGCGAGTTTCTGCGCGATGTCGGTGCGGCGCTGCGCGAAGCACGACATCTGGCCGGGCTTCGTCGCCTCGGCGCACAGGTGCTTGGTCGCGACCTTCTGGCCCGCCCGGCCGGTCGCGTGGACCGTCTGCCGGGAGGGGTCGGTGAGGGCCCCGGCGTTCTGGGTGGCCCGGGAGACGTGGGGGGCAGGCGCGGGCTGGGCGTCGGCGGGAGGGGCCGCGGCGAACCCGGCGAGGCCGAGGGCCAGGGCGGGGAGGGCGGCGGTGAGGAGTCTTCGCAGGCTCCGGGCGGGTCTGCCGGAGGGTATCGGGCGCTGGGAACGCATGGGGGTGTCGCCTCCATCGGTTCGAGGCCGGTGCCGCTCGGGCCGGGGTAGGGCCGTTCGCGACGCCATGGCCGGAAGTGGGGTTCTCGGCGCTCTGGACGGGCAGGCCCGTGACGCGCGTAGCGCGAACCGTGGAGAGACACGTCATGGGCATGCCAATTCAGTCGTCCTGGCGTGCCGTGGTGCGCGGCATGACGGGACGGCCAGAACCTAGCCGGGGTGAACGGCGCGCGAACAGCCGTGCCGGAAGAACTTTGCCGCTCCATGGACGGGGATTGGCCCGGTGATTGGAGGCGCGGGGGCAGTACGTGACGAAAGCCGGGCCCCAACAGGCGGCCCGGCTAACGTTGGTGACGAACGGTCAGAATATGAGAACCGGTCAGAAGTCCTCGTCGAAGTCGACCGTGCCCTCCACCGCGACCTGGTACGCCGACGGCCGGCGCTCGAAGAAGTTGGTCAGCTCCTGGACACCCTGGAGCTCCATGAAGGAGAACGGGTTCTCCGAGCCGTACACCGGCGCGAAGCCCAGCCGCTGCAGGCGCTGGTCGGCGACGCACTCCAGGTACTGGCGCATCGAGTCGGTGTTCATGCCCGGCAGACCCTCACCGCAGAGGTCGCGTCCGAACTGCAGCTCGGCCTCGACGGCCTCGCGCAGCATGTCGGTCACCTGCTCCTGGAGCCGGTCGTCGAAGAGCTCCGGCTCCTCCTTGCGGACGGTGTCGACGACCTCGAAGGCGAAGCTCATGTGCATCGTCTCGTCGCGGAACACCCAGTTGGTGCCGGTGGCCAGGCCGTGCAGCAGACCCCGGCTGCGGAACCAGTAGACGTACGCGAAGGCCCCGTAGAAGAAGAGCCCCTCGATGCACGCGGCGAAGCAGATGAGGTTCAGCAGGAAGCGGCGGCGGTCGGCCTGGGTCTCCAGCCGGTCCAGCTTCTCCACCGAGTCCATCCACTTGAAGCAGAACTGGGCCTTCTCGCGGATGGAGGGGATGCTCTCGACCGCCGCGAAGGCCGCCGTGCGGTCCTCCGGGTCGGGCAGATAGGTGTCCAGCAGCGTCAGATAGAACTGGACGTGCACGGCCTCCTCGAAGAGCTGACGGCTCAGATAGAGCCGCGCCTCGGGGGAGTTGATGTGCTTGTACAGCGTCAGCACCAGGTTGTTCGCCACGATCGAGTCGCCCGTCGCGAAGAACGCGACCAGCCGGCCGATCATGTGCTGCTCACCCGGCGTCAGCTTCGCGAGGTCGGCGACGTCCGAGTGGAGGTCGACCTCCTCGACGGTCCAGGTGTTCTTGATCGCGTCCCGGTAGCGCTCGTAGAAGTCCGGGTAGCGCATGGGACGCAGGGTCAGTTCGAAGCCCGGGTCGAGGAGGTTCTTCTCGGTGTTCGTGTCGGACATTACTGGCAGGCCTCGCAGGACTCGGGGTTCTCAAGGGAGCAGGCGACGGCGTCGGGGTCGGCCGCCTGCTGGAGGGGGATGGTCTTCTCGGGCCGCGCCTGCGCCTGGGCCGCGCGGGCGATGCGCGTCGCCGGGCGGGAACGCAGGTAGTACGTCGTCTTCAGGCCCGACTTCCAGGCGTACGAGTACATCGAGGAGAGCTTGCCGATGGTCGGCGTCTCCAGGAACAGGTTCAACGACTGGGCCTGGTCGAGGAACGGGGTCCGGGCGGCGGCCATGTCGATCAGGCCGCGCTGCGGGATCTCCCACGCCGTGCGGTACAGGTCGCGGACGTCCTGCGGGACCCAGGTGAAGCCCTGCACCGAGCCGCTGGACTCACGCAGCGCCTCACGGGTCTGCGCGTCCCACACGCCGAGCTGCTTCAGCTCGGCCACCAGGTAGGAGTTGACCTGGAGGAACTCGCCGGAGAGCGTCTCGCGCTTGAACAGGTTCGACACCTGCGGCTCGATGCACTCGTACACGCCCGCGATGGACGCGATGGTCGCGGTCGGCGCGATGGCGAGCAGCAGCGAGTTGCGCATGCCGACCGCGGCGATCCGCTGCCGCAGGGCGGCCCAGCGCTCCGGCCAGTTCAGCTCGACGTCGAAGTGGTCCGGGTGCAGCACGCCACGGGCGGTGCGGGTCTTCTCCCAGGCGGGGAGCGGGCCGTTGCGCTCGGCGAGGTCCGCGGAGGCCTCGTAGGAGGCGAGCATGATGCGCTCGGCGATCCGGGTGGACAGCGCGCGGGCCTCGGGCGAGTCGAAGGGCAGCCGCAGCTTGAAGAAGACGTCCTGGAGGCCCATCGCGCCGAGGCCGACCGGACGCCACTTGGCGTTGGAGCGGCCCGCCTGCTCGGTCGGGTAGAAGTTGATGTCGACGACGCGGTCGAGGAAGGTCACCGCGGTGCGCACGGTCTCGTCGAGCCGCTCCCAGTCGATGTCCTGGCCGACCACGAACGCGCCCAGGTTGACCGAGCCCAGGTTGCAGACCGCGGTCTCCCCGTCGTCCGTGACCTCCAGGATCTCGGTGCACAGGTTCGAGGAGTGGACGGTGTGGCCCGGCTCCGCCGTCTGGTTGGCGGTGCGGTTGGCGGCGTCCTTGAAGGTCATCCAGCCGTTGCCGGTCTGCGCGAGGGTGCGCATCATGCGGCCGTACAGGTCGCGGGCCGGGATGGTCTTCCTGGCGAGGCCCGCCTCCTCGGCCTTGCGGTAGGCGGCATCGAACTCGTCGCCCCACAGGTCGACCAGTTCCGGCACGTCCGCGGGGGAGAAGAGCGACCAGACGCCGTCCTCGTTCACCCGGCGCATGAACTCGTCCGGGATCCAGTGCGCCAGGTTCAGGTTGTGCGTACGCCGGGCGTCCTCACCGGTGTTGTCGCGCAGCTCCAGGAACTCCTCGATGTCGGAGTGCCAGGTCTCCAGGTAGACCGCGGCCGCGCCCTTGCGCCGGCCGCCCTGGTTCACCGCGGCGACCGAGGCGTCGAGGGTCTTCAGGAACGGGACGATGCCGTTGGAGTGTCCGTTGGTGCCGCGGATCAGTGAACCGCGCGACCGGATGCGGGAGTACGACAGTCCGATGCCGCCCGCGTGCTTCGACAGGCGGGCCACCTGGTGGTAGCGGTCGTAGATGGAGTCCAGCTCGTCCAGTGGGGAGTCGAGGAGGTAGCAGGACGACATCTGCGGGTGCCGCGTACCGGAGTTGAAGAGCGTGGGGGAGGACGGGAGGTAGTCGAGGCGGCTCATGAGCCGGTAGAGCGCGGCGACTTCGTCCACGGAACGGGCCGTGTCGTCCTCGGCGAGACCGGAGGCCACCCGGAGCATGAAGTGCTGGGGCGTCTCGACGACCTTGCGGGTGATCGGGTGCCGGAGCAGATAGCGGCTGTGCAGCGTGCGCAGCCCGAAGTAGCCGAAGCGGTCGTCGCCCTCGGAGTCGATGAGCGCGTCGAGGCGGGCCGTGTGCAGCCGGACGAACGCGGCCGTGCGGTCGGCGATCAGACCCTCCTGGTGGCCGACGGCGACCGACTCGGAGAAGGTCGTGACGCCCTGGGACGCGGCCTCCGCGGCGATGCTCACCGTGAGCAGGCGGGCGGCCAGCCGGGAGTAGGCGGGGTCCTCGGAGATGAGCCCCGCGGCCGCCTCCGTGGCCAGTTCGCGCAGCTCGGCCTCGTCGGCGCGGGCGGACCGGCCGCGCAGCGCCGCGGCGGCGACCCGGCCGGGGTCGGCGTCGGTGAGGTCGGCGGTGAGGTCCGTCAGGGTCCGCAGCAGCGCGGCTCCGGGACCTTCGGTCTCCACCCGGGCCTGCTGCGCGGTCACTGAAGCCGGATCGGCTGGCGCGATGGTCACGTGGGGATCTCCCTCGCTCGGCACGGGGCCCGGCGGGGGAGGAGCGGGGCACACGGGAGCGCTTCAGGGCAGCACGCACCGCGTCCACCGGCCCATTCCGCGAGGCCCGGACGTCGTCGGCACCCGGGCCGGACGGCCGGGGCGCGCTGTCGGCAGGTCCTCGGACTGACGCGAGTACGGGCACACGAAGACGCGAACACATACAAGTACACCGTTGCGGGACAGTTCCGGATTCGCACCGGATTCCCCTGCGGTGACAGCGACATGAGCATACATCTTGTGCCGGGCTCCGGGAGTGCCCCCACATGTTGTGTCGGGTCGGTGTCCGGGAGTACTACGGAGCGTGCCGGATCGCCAACTCGTAGGTGAGCAGCCGGATGTCGTCGAGCTCCGGAAACGGGCACCAGTCGCGGTCGGGGGCGCGGGTGAAACCTACGCGCTCGTACACGAGAGCCTCCCCTGCCGGGTGCCTCGTACGGCGACGGGCCGCCGGTTTTCGTCCGGCGGCCCGTCCTACGGCGCTGTGGCGTCGTTCGTGCCTGGTGCCTGGTGCCTGGTGCCTGGTGCCTGGTGGCTAGTGGCTCGCGTCCGCCGTGGCGGGCGGGAGCTCCGTCTCGACGCCCGGGTCTCCCGCGTCGGCCGTGTAGTCCCCGGGCGAGGTCTCGTCGATGCCGTCCGGCGCCTTGAACGCCCTGAGGGCGAACGTGAGGACGACGGCCACGGTCACGTTCAGGACGAACGCGGTCAGGCCGATGTAGCCGATCTCCCCGATGCCCGGGATCTCCTTCGAGCTGCCGCCGAAGTGCTTCTGGGTCGGCGAGGCCACACCGTAGGCGGCGATCGTGCCGTAGAGCATGCCGACCGCCCAGCCGCCCAGCAGCGCCCAGCGGTGGAACCAGCGGGTGAACAGCCCGCCGACCAGCGACGGGAAGGTCTGCAGGATCCAGATGCCGCCCAGCAGCTGGAAGTTGATCGCGACGGTCTTGTCCATGGTCAGGACGAAGACCAGCGCGCCCACCTTCACCAGCAGCGAGACCAGCTTGGAGACCTTGGTCTCCTGCCGCGGGGTGGCGGCCGGGTTGATGAAGTCCTTGTAGATGTTGCGGGTGAACAGATTCGCGGCCGCGATCGACATGATGGCCGCCGGGACGAGCGCGCCGATGCCGATCGCGGCGAAGGCCACCCCCGCGAACCAGTCGGGGAACATGTTCTCGAAGAGCTGGGGGATGGCGAGCTGGCCGTTGGTGACCTTCACGCCGGCCGCGATCGCCATGAACCCGAGCAGGGCGAGCAGGCCCAGCATCAGCGAGTACAGCGGCAGGATCGTGGTGTTGCGGCGGATCACCTCCCGGCTGCGGCCGGACAGCGTCGCGGTGACCGAGTGCGGATACATGAACAGCGCCAGCGCCGAGCCGAGCGCGAGGGTGGCGTACGTCCACTGCCCCGCCTCGGCGGGGACGAGCCCCCCGGCACCCGCGGCCGTGTACTTGGCGCTCGCCGCCTTGAAGATCTCGTCGAAGCCGCCCAGCTTGATCGGGATGTAGATGATGGCCACCGCGATCACGATGTAGATCAGGGTGTCCTTCACGAACGCGATCAGGGCGGGGGCCCGCAGGCCCGAGGAGTAGGTGTACGCGGCCAGCACGCCGAAGGCGATGAGGAGCGGCAGGTCCTTGACGAACCAGTTGCTGCTCTCCCCGCCGCCCACGCCCATCACGTCGAGTACGGCCTGGATGCCGACGAGTTGGAGCGCGATGTACGGCATGGTGGCCAGGATGCCGGTGACCGCCACGGCGAGGGACAGGCTCTTGGAGCCGAAGCGGCCGCGCACGAAGTCCGAGGTCGTCACATAGCCGTGCTTGTGGGAGACCGACCACAGGCGGGGCAGGAACGTGAAGATCAGCGGGTAGACCAGGATCGTGTACGGCACGGCGAAGAAGCCGGCCGCGCCGGCCGCGTAGACCGCCGCGGGCACGGCGACGAAGGTGTACGCGGTGTAGAGGTCGCCGCCGAGCAGGAACCAGGTCACCCAGGTACCGAACGACCGCCCGCCCAGGCCCCATTCGTCGAGGCTGTGCTCGTCGGCGGCTCTGCGCCAGCGAGCGGCCAGGAAGCCCATGGCCGTGACGGCGAGGAAGAAGAAGACGAAGACGCCGAGGGCGACGCCGTTCACACCGTCGTTCACGCGCCGTCACCTCCCTTCGCGGAGACGGAGGCGGAAGCTGGGGTGGAGGTGCGGCCTCGCTGGTCATGCCGCCACAGCAGGTACGCGGTCACGGTCAGCAGCGTGGAGAGGGGCACCCACAGCAACTGGTACCAGTAGAAGAACGGGATGCCGATGAACGCCGGGTCGGTCTTCGTGTAGGAGCCGACCCACAGCATCGCCACGAAGGGCGCGAGCAGACAGAGGGCGATCACCGTACGTACCGGTGTCACCACCGGTGGTTTCACTTCGGGCAGGTCTGACATAGGGCGACTCCGTCCCCTCATCGATCACCTGGGTAACGCGCAGGCAATCTAGGGGATGGTTCCGCTCCAGGGAACCCCTGCTCGGACGGCGGCTGTGGAGGGTTCGTGTCGGCGCGCACGGTTTCCCCGGCGGCCGGCGAACGCCTCGGGCGGGTAAGGCGCCTGACGGTCCGCCCGGGTCGGCCCGGAACGTGCGGCGCGACGCGCGGGTGCGGGAGCGTGCGCCCCGTACCCGCGCGTTAGGCCATACGGATCAGTCCTGCGGGCGCTTGAGGCGGGCGACGAACTTGTACCGGTCGCCCCGGTACACCGACCGCACCCATTCCACCGGCTCGCCCTGACGGTCGAGCGAGTGGCGGGAGAGCATCAGCATGGGCAGGCCCACGTCGGTGCCGAGCAGTCCGGCCTCGCGCGGGGTCGCCAGCGAGGTCTCGATGGTCTCCTCCGCCTCGGCGAGGTGGACGTTGTACACCTCGGCGAGCGCGGTGTAGAGAGAGGTGTACTTGACGAGCGACCTGCGCAGGGCGGGGAAGCGCTTGGCGGAGAGGTGGGTCGTCTCGATGGCCATCGGCTCGCCGCTCGCGAGGCGCAGCCGCTCGATGCGCAGCACCCGGCCGCCGGCCGAGATGTCGAGCAGGCCTGCGAGGGCGTCGTCCGCCGTGATGTAGCCGATGTCCAGCAGCTGCGAGGTGGGTTCGAGGCCCTGGGCGCGCATGTCCTCGGTGTACGAGGTCAGTTGGAGCGCCTGGGAGACCTTCGGCTTGGCGACGAAGGTGCCCTTGCCCTGGATGCGTTCGAGACGGCCCTCGACGACCAGCTCCTGAAGGGCCTGCCGCACCGTGGTGCGCGAGGTGTCGAACTCGGCGGCGAGGGTCCGCTCGGGCGGTACCGGCGTACCGGGCGGCAGTGTCTCCGTCATGTCGAGCAGGTGCTTCTTGAGGCGGTAGTACTTGGGCACGCGCGCGGTACGGATGGGCGCCCCACCCTCGTTCTCCGCACTGCTGACGTCGGTGCTCATGCTCTGCCTTCCCGGCTCCGGATGCCGAAGCGACCGACATATCGACGGCCACGGCTCACATCGTGGCACGGCTTTCCGCGCGAGTGGCCCCCGCACGCTCCGTGATCCCCTCTATATACCGTCGGCGTACCTGTTGGTCTAGTCCATCGCGCGCAGACGGTGGTGCGCGAGGCGGTGGGGCCGGGCGCGCGGACGGCCCGGGGGTGGTTCCCTCGCAGGTCCTGAACAGGCCCGCTATTTATGTCACTTACCTACTTAAAGGTCCTTGCATATGTAGGTCCCATAACGGACGACTGGACGGGCTTACGCACCCTTGACACCCCTCTAGGTCTAGGCCAAGCTCCCCGTACTGGTCTACACCATTGGTCCAGTCCCGGCCCCACGGGCGGTACACGGCGTATGTCACCGCGGGGAGCAGGGGGGTTTGTGGCATCCCTGAGGAGGGTGGCGTGAAGCGCAAGCTGGTAGCCGCGATCGGTATCGCGGGCATGATCTTCTCCGTCGCGGCGTGCGGGAACGACAGCAAGTCCGGGGGGTCGGACAAGGGTGCGGACGCCAAGGAGCTGACGGTCTGGCTCACGGTCGACGCGCAGAACAACTGGCCCCAGCTGGTCACGGCGGCCGACGCGGCGATCAAGGCCAAGCACCCCGGTATCAAGATCAAGCACGAGTACTACGGCTGGCCGGACAAGAACACCAAGTTCGACGCGGTCCTCGCCACCGACAAGGCGCCGGACGTGGTCGAGATGGGCAACTCCGAGATGCTCGGCTACATGGTCAAGGGTGCCTTCGCTCCCCTCGACGCGTCGAAGTTCGAGAACTCGGACGCCTGGCTGGACGGCCTCAAGACCTCCGTCACCTACGACGGCAAGACCTACGGTGTGCCGTACTACGCCGGTGGCCGCGTCGGCAACTGGCGCAAGGATGTCGCCGCCTCGGCCGGTGTGAAGACCCCGCCGAAGACGTACCAGGAGCTCACCTCCGATCTGGACAAGATCCAGAAGAAGGGGGGCAGCAAGTTCAGTGCCTGGTACCAGCCCACCCGCGACTGGTACGCGGCCATGTCGTTCGTCTACGACGCCGGCGGCTCCATCGCGAAGCAGGAGGGCGGCCAGTGGAAGGCCAACCTCTCCTCGCCCGAGTCGGTCAAGGGCCTCACCGAGTTCAAGACCATCGTCGACAAGTACATGCACGGCGACAAGACCAAGGACGAGTCCGACCGTTACATCGTCTACGGCCAGGGCAAGTCCGGCATGATCTTCGGTGCCGCCTGGGAGGGCGCGACCGCCGAGGCCCCGGAGAGCGACAAGACCGGCAAGCTCAAGGGCAACCTCGAGAACTTCGTGATGCCCGGCCCGTCCGGCAAGAACCTCCCGGTCTTCCTGGGCGGCTCCGACCTCGCCGTCCCGGTGAAGTCGAAGGCGCAGGCGGTCGCCGCCGAGTGGATCAACGCGTTCACCGGAGCCAAGGGCCAGAAGGGCCTGATGGCCAAGGGCAACCTGCCCAACAACAAGACCGACCTCGCCACCCTGAAGAACGACCCGGCGACGGCCGTCCCGGCCACCGCGGCCGAGTCGAGCTGGTTCGTCCCGATGGCGTCGGGCTGGGGTCAGGTCGAGAAGGCCCAGGTCCTGCAGACCATGCTGCAGAACATCGGTACCGGCAAGAAGTCGGTCGCGGACGCCGCGAAGGAAGCGGACGCCGCCATCGACAAGGTCATCAACACCAAGTGACCTGAGAGCAGGGCCCCGTCGGTCCTCCTTCACGGAGGGACGGGGTCCTGCCTCCCGCACGGCCCGGCCAGGGGCTCGCCCCCGCAGCGCCCGGCCGTGCGGGACTTTGCCTTCGTACGACATGAGGGACCGCTGAGGAGCGCGCGATGAGTGCCGCAGACACGACCACCCCCGCCAAGGTGCCGCCGCCGCGGCAGGCACCGCCACCGGCCGTCGCCGAGGTGCCACGCACCAGGCGGACCTCGGGTGCGGCGGCGGCCCCCTGGGTCCTGCTCGCCCCGTGCCTGCTGATCCTCGCGCTGGTCCTCGGCTACCCGCTGGTGCGCCTGGTCACGCTCTCCTTCCAGAAGTTCGGGCAGTCCCAGCTCTGGGGCTTCCAGCCGGCCGAGTCGGTCGGCTTCGACAACTTCGCCCATGTGCTCTCGGACGGCGAGTTCTGGGCGGTGGTCGTCCGGACCGTCCTGTTCGCCGGCGGGGCCGTCGTCTTCACGATGGTCGTCGGCATGCTGATCGCGCTGCTCCTGCAGCGGGTCTCCGGCTGGGTGAAGACCCTCGTCAACATCGTGCTGGTGGCCAGCTGGGGCATGCCCATCATCGTGGCCACCACGGTCTTCAAGTGGCTCTTCGACTCCGACTACGGCGTCTTCAACGCGCTGCTCAGCAAGCTTCCCGGTGTCGACATGATCGGCCACAACTGGTTCGCGAGCGGCCCCCAGGGCCTGAGCGTGATCATGCTCCTGGTCGTCTGGGGCGCGGTGCCGTTCGTCGTCATCACGCTCAGCGCGGGGCTCACCCAGGTGCCCGCCGAGCTGGAGGAGGCCGCACGGCTCGACGGCGCGGGCGCCTGGGGCGTCTTCCGCCATGTCACGCTGCCGATCCTCAAGCCGATCATCGTGATGCTCACGACCCTCTCCGTCATCTGGGACATGGGCGTCTTCCCGCAGGTCTTCGTCATGCGGGGCGGCCACCCCGAGGCGGAGTTCCAACTGCTCACCACGTACTCGTACGACCGCGCCTTCGTCGTCAACGACTACTCGCAGGGGTCGGCGATCGCCGTGCTGACCGTGCTGCTGCTTCTCGGCGTGGTCGCCGTGTACATGCGTCAGATGCTGCAGATCGGAGAGGTCGAATGACCATCACGGACGCCGTCGCGAACATGGGCGGCTCGGGGAACACCCGGCGGCCCCGCAAGTCCAAGCTCGGCTGGAACGTCCTCGGCCTGCTCGTCTTCGTCGTCGCGGGCTTCCCGGTCTACTGGATGCTCAACACGGCCATCAAGCCGGCCAAGGACGCCATCGACCCCGATCCGAGCCTGTTCCCCACGGGGTTCACGCTCGACAACTTCCGCCGCGCGCTGAATATCGCCGACTTCTGGGGCCCGGTCGGCCGCAGCCTGATCGTGTCGCTCTCGGTGGTCGTGATCGGCATCGTGGTGGGGATGCTGGCCGCGCTGGCCATCTCCCGCTTCGCCTTCCGCGGCCGCAAGGTGGTGATCGTCGGCATCCTCGCGGTCCAGATGGTCCCGCTGGTCGCCATGATCATCCCGATCTTCCTGCTGCTGAACGACCTCGGGCAGTACGACAAGCTCTCCGGTCTGATCATCACGTATCTGACCTTCATCCTCCCCTTCACGGTGTGGACGCTGCGCGGCTTCATCGTCAACATCCCGAAGGAGCTGGAGGAGGCGGCGATGGTCGACGGATGCAGCCGCACGGGCGCCTTCATCCGCGTGGTCTTCCCGCTGCTGGCCCCCGGCATGGTCGCGACGTCCGTCTACGCCTTCATCCAGGCGTGGAACGAATATCTCTACGCCCTCATGCTGCTGAGCCAGCAGAATCAGACCGCCACCGTCTGGCTCGGCAACTTCACCACCAAGCACGGCACCGAGTACGCCCCGATGATGGCCGGATCCACCATGATGGCCGTGCCGATCGTCGTCCTGTTCCTCCTCGTCCAGCGCAAGATGGCCGCGGGTCTGACCGCGGGCGCCGTGAAGGGATAACGCCTCCCGATGACGACATTCGCCAGTGGTACCACTGCGTCCAATTCAAAGGACGGCCTGACGCGCGACGCCCTGACCGTGCTCCAGCCCGGCTTCACCGGGACCACGGCTCCGGACTGGCTGCTGCGCCGCCTCGGTGAAGGGCTCGCCTCCGTCGGCCTGTTCGGCCGCAATATCGCCTCACCCGATCAGCTGGCCGCCCTGACCGCCCAGTTGCGCGTCGAACGCGACGACGTCCTGGTCGCCATCGACGAGGAGGGCGGCGACGTCACCCGCCTGGAGGTGCGCACCGGGTCGTCCTTCCCGGGCAACCACGCGCTGGGCGCCGTCGACGACGTGGCGCTCACCGAGGCCGTCGCCCTCGAACTCGGCCGTCGGCTGGCCGCGTGCGGAGTGAACCTCAACTGGGCGCCGTCCGCCGACGTGAACTCCAACCCCGCCAACCCGGTCATCGGCGTACGTTCCTTCGGTGCCGACACCGACCTGGTCGCCCGGCACACGGCCGCCTACGTCACCGGCCTCCAGGCCGCCGGCGTCGCGGCCTGCACCAAGCACTTCCCGGGCCACGGGGACACCGCGGTCGACTCCCACCACGCCCTGCCCCGCATCGACGCGGACCTGTCGGTCCTCCAGTCCCGCGAACTCGTCCCCTTCCGGGCCGCGATCGCCGCGGGCAGCCGTGCCGTGATGAGCGCGCACATCCTCGTCCCGGCCCTGGACCCGGACCGCCCGGCCACCCTCTCCCGGCGCATCCTCACCGGGCTGCTGCGCGAGGAACTCGGCTACGACGGCCTGATCGTCACCGACGGCATGGAGATGCAGGCCATCGCGGCGACGTACGGCATCGAGCGGGGCAGCGTGCTCGCCATCGCGGCCGGCGCGGACGCGATCTGCGTCGGCGGCGGACTGGCGGACGACGACACCGTGCGCCGCCTCCGCGACGCCCTGGTCTCCGCCGTCCGAGCCGGCGAGCTCCCCGAGGAACGCCTCGCGGACGCGGCGAACCGGGTGCGCGCGCTGGCCGAGTGGACGGCCGCGGCCGCCGCGACCCCGAAGGCATCCCAGGCCGGCTCCGGCTCGGCGGCCGTGGTCACGGGTGGGAGCGTCATCGGCTCCGGCACGCAGCACACAAATGGCTTGAACGGCTCGAACGATTCGAACGGCCTTGGCGGTACGGACGGTACGAGCGGTACGGGTGGCGTGAATGCTACGGGCGGTACAGCAGGTACGGGCGGGCTCAACGGTACTGGCGGTACAGGCGGTACGGACAGCTCGGACAGCTCGGACGGTGCAAGCAGCTCGGGCGGTACGGGCGGCACCGACGGTACGTGCGGTACGGGTGCATCGGACCGCACGGGCGCTCCGGACCGCACCGGCGGTACCGGCGAAGCCGTCGACGTGGGCCTGGTGGCCGCCCGGCGCGCGCTGACCGTGACCCGCTCCGCGTCGTACACCCCGCTCACCGAGGCCCCCTACGTCGCCGCGCTCACCCCGGTCGCGAACATTGCCGTCGGTGACGAGACCCCCTGGGGCGTGGCCGCGGAGCTGGCGCGGCTGCTTCCCGGCACCGAGACCGGCAGCTTCACCGGCGAGGACGCGGGCTCCTCGGCCCTCGCCGCCGCGGGGGCGAGGCCCCTGGTGGCCGTCGTCCGCGACGAACACCGGCACCCCTGGATGGCGACCGCCCTCGACACCCTGCTCGCCTCCCGCCCCGACACCGTCGTGGTCGAGATGGGCGTCCCGCAGTCGGTGCCCCGGGGCGCCCTGCACGTCGCCACCCACGGCGCGGCGCGGGTCTGCGGTCGGGCGGCGGCGGAGGTCATCGCGGGGGAGTAGCCGACCGGCCCCCGGGCCGAACGGAACAGACAGGTGCCGGGCCTCCCTCGGGAGGCCCGGCACCTGTCTGTTCCGTTCGGCCCGCGCGGTGGCCGCGACCCCGGTTTCTAGATGCCCTGCCAGTCCGGCTTGGCGGCGAACGTGTGCCGGAAGTAGTCCGCGAGCTTCAGCTTGGACGCGGCGGCGTCGTCGACGACCACCGTCGCGTGCGGGTGCAGCTGCAGCGCCGACGCCGGGCAGACCGCCGCGACCGGCCCCTCGACCGTCGCCGCCACGGCGTCCGCCTTGCCCTCGCCGGTCGCGAGCAGCACCAGGTGCCGTGCCTCCAGGATCGTGCCGATGCCCTGCGTGATGACGTGGTGCGGCACCTGTTCGATGTCGCCGTCGAAGAACCGCGCGTTGTCCACCCGGGTCTGCTCGGTCAGCGTCTTGATCCGGGTCCGCGAGGCGAGCGAGGAGCACGGCTCGTTGAAGCCGATGTGCCCGTCCGTCCCGATCCCCAGCAGCTGGAGGTCGACCCCGCCGGCCGCGGCCAGTGCCTTGTCGTACGCCTCGCACGCGGTCTGGACGTCAGCCGCGGTGCCGTCCGGCCCCATGAACGCGTCCATGCCGAGGCCCAGCGGCTCCAGCACCTCGCGCCGCAGCACGGAACGGTAGGACTCGGGGTGCTCGGCCGGCAGCCCCACGTACTCGTCGAGCTGCGCGACGCGCGCGCCCGAGGCGTCCACGGCACCGGAACCCACTCGGGCAGCCAGCGCCGCGTAGATGGGCAGCGGCGTCGAGCCGGTGGCCACGCCGAGCAGTGCGTCGGGCTTGCGCCTGAGCAGTTCGGCCATGGCCTCGGCGATCAGCTCGCCGCCCGCCTTGGCGTCCGGGACGATGACAACTTCCACGCTGGGCCTGCCGATCTGGAGAGGGGACTCAGGAACTCAACCGAATCCGAAGGGGGACACATGTGGTATAGACCAATCTAGCAGAGCGTCACCCTTGCGTCGCCCCGGAACGCGCCGTATCCCGGGGCCGCCGCCCGGAGCCGCTCGGCCCCGTTCATCCGGCAACCCCTCCCGTTCATGAACCGAAGCGGGATAGTCTGACGGGCGCTCCTGGTGTTGGATAAGCGGACAACAAAGAACATCGGCGGGCGTACGGGCTGCGGACACATGGACGCAGGACCATGGTCTAGTCCACAATTGCTTTGAGAAACTGAACGAGCCTCCGTCTTCCCCGCACAGGAAGACGGACCGAGGAACCGGCGCTCTCTGCCCTGACTGCTCCGGCTCCTCTCTTCGGCCGACCGGGACCGCACACCCCACGGCCGTTGTTGCTCCGGGCTGCGGTGCCGGGAGGGTCGAGGGTCCCTCCCAGGCGCCGCGGCCCGCGGGTGTTTCCGGGGCCCTGTGACGCCCCTGGGATGCCGCTGGGAGCCCCGCGCGGGTGGCCGATTTCGGGACCTGTCGGATCCGCCGGGTACGCTCGCACTCGTGCCCTCCATGAACGACCTCGTACGCCAGCACACCGCTCTCGGTGACTCCGATCTCGAGTGGCTGCATCTGCTGGTCTCGGAGTGGCAGTTGCTCTCCGACCTCTCCTTCGCCGATCTCGTCCTGTGGGTTCCCACGCGCGACGGCACCCGCTACGTCTCGGTCGCCCAGATGCGCCCCAACACGGGGCCCACCTCGTACCAGGACGACATGGTCGGCCATCTGGTCCCGCGCGGCCGCCGCCCCCTGCTGGACGCGGCGCTCGACGAGGGCCGGATCGTGCGCGAAGGCGATCCCGAATGGCGCGAGGAGGTGCCGGTCCGGGTCGAGTCCATTCCCGTACGACGCGAGGGCCGCGTCCTCGGTGTGATCGCCCGCAACACCAACCTGCTCACCGTGCGCACCCCGAGCCGCCTCGAACTGACGTATCTGCAGAGCGCCTCCGACCTCGCTCAGATGATCGCGGCGGGCACCTTCCCGTTCCCCGACCAGCAGGTCGACATGGACGCCTCGCCGAGGGTCGGCGACGGACTGATCCGCCTCGACGCGGACGGCGTCGTCCAGTACGCCTCACCGAACGCGCTCTCCGCGTACCACCGCCTCGGCCTGGCCGCCGACCTGGTGGGCTGCAACCTCGGTTCCACGACCGCCGAACTCGCCCCGTCCCGGGGCCCGGTGGACGAGGCGCTGTCCAAGGTCGCCAGCGGCTGGGCGCCCCGCGAGTTCGAGATCGAGAGCGCCGAGGGCGTGATCCAGCTGCGGGCGATCCCGCTCAAGCCCAAGGGCACCCGTGTCGGTTCCCTGGTCCTGCTCCGCGATGTCACCGAACTGCGCCGCCGTGAGCGCGAATTGATCACGAAGGACGCCACCATCCGGGAGATCCATCACCGGGTGAAGAACAACCTCCAGACGGTGGCGGCCCTGCTGCGGCTGCAGGCCCGCCGTATCGACTCCGAACGCGGCCGGGAGGCTCTGGAGGAGGCCGTGCGCCGGGTCGGTTCCATCGCGATCGTGCACGAGACGCTCTCCCAGAACCTGGACGAGCGGGTCGAGTTCGACGAGATCGCCGACAGGGTGCTCGCCATGGTCGCCGAGATCTCGCCCGGAAAGGTCACCGGCCGGCGCACCGGACGCTTCGGCATCCTGGACGCCGAGGTCGCGACCCCGCTCTCGATGGTCCTCACCGAGATCCTGCAGAACGCGCTGGAGCACGGCTTCCGCGAGGGCGACCGGGGGGCCGTGGAGGTCTCCGCCGTGCGCGGCGGTACCTCCAAGGACGCCCGGCTGCTGGTCACCGTGACGGACGACGGGGTCGGACTGCCCGAGGGCTTCGACCCGCACCGCTCGGGCAACCTCGGCCTGCAGATCGTACGGACGCTGGTGGAGGGCGAGTTGGGCGGCACCTTCGACATGGTGGCCGCTCCGGGGCGCGGCACACAGGTGCTCCTGGACATCCCGGTGATCGTGCCGAAGTAGCCGGGCCGCGCGACGAGACGCCTGCGGCCACGGGACAGCCATGGGCACAAGTGGCCTGTGGACAGGGGAAATCGGCGCCACGGGGGCCCGTCACTCATTGTGACCGGCCCTGGGCGTGAACAGCAATGAGCCCCGGACCACCAGGTGGTCCGGGGCTGAAAGCTCGTTGCATTTAAGCGCATCGGGGTACTGCGCGCTGCGGCTCGGGGGCGGGAGTTGCGTACTCGCTGTACGCGCCGCCAAGCTCAGGCTCGTGCGGGGTGGAACGTCAGGCGGTGGCCTGACGAGCTCGGTTGCGGGCAGCACGGCGCTTCATTGCGCGGCGCTCGTCCTCGCTGAGGCCACCCCAGACGCCGGAGTCCTGGCCGGACTCGAGCGCCCACTGCAGGCACTGCTCCATGACGGGGCAGCGGCGGCAGACGGCCTTGGCTTCCTCGATCTGCAGCAGCGCAGGACCGGTGTTGCCGATGGGGAAGAAGAGCTCGGGGTCTTCCTCGCGGCAAACGGCGTTGTGACGCCAGTCCATGGCTGCTACCTCTCCTTGGTATTACATGCACGTTGCTTGTGAATGTGAACGCTTTCACGAATCCCTCAACAAGTGAAGGGCCGACAGCCAGACGGACTGGTGTGGTCCTGTGATTTGAGGAGGGGTTCCGGTGCTCTGGGGGCCGATGGTGCGGGCCGTCCCGAGCGCCACGTAGAGACTCGCAAACCTCAGCGGCGGATACAACCCCTTCAGGAAAGTTTTTTTTGATTCCTCGGTGTCGGCTGAGTCACAGCCGTACTTCCATGGGGTGGACCCTGGTCTAAACGTTCGAGTGAAAGGAGTTTGGCCCCTTCCGCTCACACAATCACACGCAGTGCACGGCGTACGCCTGTGAACGTCACGCTTGTACGCAGTCCCAGATGGTCGCCGTCCATCTGAAGGGGCAGTGGAACCTTCGAATGCAAGGTGAAGTCCGTCAGGTCATGCAGAGTGACGGCGTGCTTGCCCTGGGGTCCACGCTCGGGGGACGAAGTGAGCAACTGAGTGGCATACCGGGCGGCCGAGGCCGTCGACATGCGGCTGAGGGCGAGTACGTCGAGTCCGGTATCGAACGAGGCCTTAGGTGTCGCGTACACCGGACGATTGCCGAGAAACGTCCACGGCGAGGTGTTGCAGATGATGGACAGGACCAGATCGGTGACCGGGGCCGCGCCGGGGCGCTCCAGGGTGATCATTCCGTGCCGGCGATGAGGTTCGTCCCAAAACTGGCGTGCCACTTGGCGGAGATACAGCGCATGAGTGGAGCGCCGGCCGAGCTCGCGCTGCTGTTCGACCCGGCCCACCACCCCCGCGTCGAAGCCGAGGCCGGCGCAGAAGGTGAACCAGCGGGAGGGCACGGACTCGTCCTCGGTGCCCGGAGTCCCGGCGGCCAGACCGAGGCCGACCGTGCGCTCGCGCTCCTCGCGCAGCGCGTCCAGCAGGGCGCCGGTCGCCTCCACGGCGTCGTTCGGCAGGCCGAGGGCACGGGCGAAGACATTGGTGGAGCCGCCGGGGACCACGGCGAGGCGGGGGAGGCGCTGCGGGTCGGGGCCCCGGTGCAGAAGACCGTTCACGACCTCGTTGACCGTGCCGTCCCCGCCGAGGGCCACGACCAGGTCTATGTCGTCGCTGTCCGCGGCCTGCCGGCCGAGGTCCCGGGCATGGCCGCGGTACTCGGTGGTGACCACTTCCAGTTTCATCTCACTGGCCAATGCGTGGATCAAGACGTCGCGCGTGCGCGCACTTGTGGTGGTTGCTGCCGGATTGACCACGAGAAGTGCACGCATGCGATGCAGCGTACCTACTGGGTGGTACTCGTCCCAGACCGAGGTAGGGATCCAGTAAGAGTGCAGGGGTGCGCCGGGGGTGCGGCGACGGACCGGTGCGAGCCCCGGAGCCGAGCGGTGTCCGGCCCCGGGGCGCTCCGCGGTCCGGGGCCGACGGCTACTCTTCGGGGGTGAGCCGTGAGCAGAATCCCACCCCCGACGCCCCCCTCCTCGACCCCCGTCCCGGGCGGCTGACAGCCGCGGCGGCGCTGGCCGCGCTGGAAGGGGCCGCCCTGGTGGCGGGCGGCGTGTGCGTCCTCGTGCTCGGTCTCACGGGCGACCCCGACAGCCGGCAGCAGGCCGTCACCGGAGGCGTGACGCTGATCGTGCTCGCCCTGCTGCCGCTGCTGGCCGCGCGGGGACTGCTGCTGCGCCGCAGCTGGAGCCGGGGGCCGGCCCTCATCACCCAGATCCTGGCGCTGCCCGTGGCCTACACCCTGCTCCAGGCCGACAGCGTCGCGATCCCCGTCGGCATCGCCCTCGCGGCCGTCGCGGTGGCGGCCCTGGTGCTGCTGGTGAACCCGGCGACGACACGGGCCCTCGGAATCCGAGGGCCCGGCGGTGACGTACGCGAGGAGAAGTAGTCGGGGTTCACGCCTCGGGCTCCCGCCCCAGGCTCAGTCCTCGACTCACTCCTCGGGCCCTTTTCTCGGGCGCACTCCGCGGGCCCATTTCGCGGTCTCACTCCTCGACGAGGAGCTTCTCCCGCAACTGGGCGAGCGTGCGGGCCAGCAGTCGCGAGACGTGCATCTGCGAGATGCCGACCTCCTGCGCGATCTGCGACTGCGTCATGTTGCCGAAGAAGCGGAGCAGTAGGATCCGCTTCTCCCGCGGCGGCAGGTCCTCAAGGAGCGGTTTCAGCGACTCCCGGTACTCGACGCCCTCCAGCGCCTCGTCCTCGGCGCCCAGGGTGTCGGCGACCGCCGGGGACTCGTCGTCCGTGTCGGGGACGTCCAGCGACAGCGTGGAGTACGCGTTGGCGGACTCCAGGCCCTCCAGGACCTCCTCCTCGGAGATGGCCAGTTTCTCGGCCAGCTCGTGGACCGTCGGGGAGCGGCCGTGCAGCTGGGAGAGTTCGGCGGTCGCCGTGGTCAGCGCCAGCCGCAGCTCCTGGAGGCGCCGCGGGACGCGCACCGCCCAGCCCTTGTCGCGGAAGTGCCGCTTGATCTCGCCGACCACCGTCGGGGTCGCGTACGTCGAGAACTCGACGCCGCGCTCCGGGTCGAACCGGTCGACGGACTTGATCAGCCCGATGGTCGCGACCTGGGTGAGGTCGTCCAGCGGCTCACCGCGGTTGCGGAAGCGGCGCGCGAGGTGCTCGACGAGCGGCAGGTGCATGCGGACCAGCTGGTTGCGCAGCTCCGCGTACTCGGTGCTGCCGTCCTGCAGTTTGCGCAGCTCGATGAACATCGCCCGCGCCCCGCTGCGGTCCTGCGGGTCGTGCCGGACGTGCTGGGCGCTGGGCCCGTGCTGGATGTGCTGGGCGCTCGGCTCGTGCTGCGCGCCCTGCGCGTTCTGCTCCGCGTTTCGCTCGTGCTCGCTCATAGTCCCGCCCGTCACCATTCCCCGAGCTCGCGGCTCTTCCCCCGTGTCCTCGGCCGCGCTCCAGCCGGGAGAACCCCCCCGTCCGGGGAGGACCTCCGGCTGCGCCGCTGCCGCCGAGGAGACGTCGATCTCCGGATGCGGCCGGGCCTGTTCGGGGATGCCGTCGATGCCGTCCGCCGTGTGCCGCGGCCCGTCCGGGCCGTCGGCGCGCTCCGCGGGAGGCTCCCGTGTGCCGCGCTCTTCGTCCCGCACCGGCCCGTCCCCGTTCCTCACGCCGGCCCGGGTCCCGCGCCGCGCTGTTTGTAGAGGCTGATCGTCACGGTCTTGTCCTCGGCGACGGTGGACTCGACCTTGCCCGCGAGCGCCGACAGGACGGTCCACGCGAAGGTGTCACGTGACGGAGCGTGACCGTCGGTGGTCGGAGCCGAGACCGTGACCTCCAGTGAGTCGTCGATCAGCCGGAAGACACAGCTGAGCACCGAACCGGGGACGGCCTGCTGCAGCAGGATCGCGCAGGCCTCGTCCACCGCGATGCGCAGATCCTCGATCTCGTCGAGGGTGAAGTCCAAACGGGCCGCCAGCCCGGCCGTGGCCGTGCGCAGTACCGACAGGTAGGCACCCGCGGCCGGCAGCCGGACTTCCACGAAGTCCTTCGTCGCGGGCTCGCCTGCGATCTGGGACACCCTCACCTCCATGGTGGTACAAGCTCATTCGAGCTCTTTCGGGGGCCGAGGGTCGCCCCCCGGGGTAACGCGCTACGTCGTTCAGCGGTGACGCTACCGCGCTCCGGACTTTCCTGTCCTGGGGACCCCGCCCCTTGCTGTCACTCATAGTAAGCCCATGAGTACGGACAGTGGCTAGAGGTCTGCGGCCCCAAATAGGAAGAGCGCGCGCCGGGTTGACGTACCCAGACGTCAGACGGTCGAACCGTCCGGATCGTGAGTCACGCGCGTACGTGATCCACGGCTCGGACGAGTACGTGGTCCATGGCTCAGACGAGTACGTGGTCCACGAAACACCAACGCCAGTTCTCCCCCTGCTCGAACGTGCGCATGATCGGATGTCCGGTGTCCTTGTGGTGCTCCGAGGCGTGCCGCAGCGGTGAGGAGTCGCAACAGGCGAGATGCCCGCACTCCAGACACAGCCGAAGCTGCACCGGGTGGGTGCCGGCGGCCACGCACTCCAGGCAGGTCTCGCTCCCGGGCTCGGGTTCGGGCTGCGGCAGCGCTTCGGCGTGCGTGCACTGTTTCATGATGGCCAGGTTACGTCGGGCGTGCGGGATGCCGCGCGAAAAAAGAGGGCGGGCAAAAGACGATGGATGTGCTGCCACTGCTGTTGCTGGTCGCGGGGAGCGCGGCGGTCGCCGGGGCCGCCCGCCGCACCCCGGTCCCGGCACCTCTGCTGATCGTCGCCGTGGCCCTGATGGTCTCGTACGTCCCCGGGGTGCCCGCGTACGAACTCGACCCCGACATCGTGCTCCCGCTGGTGCTGCCCCCGCTGCTGTACACGGCGGCAACCGACAGCTCCTACCTTGACCTGAGGGCCCACTTGAGGCCCGTCGCGCTGCTGTCGGTCGGGTACGTCCTCTTCGCGACCCTCGTGGTCGGCTGGGCCGCCTATCTGCTCGTACCGGGCCTGCCGCTGCCCGCGGCGCTGGTGCTCGGCGCCGTGGTCGCCCCGCCGGACGCGGTGGCCGCCACGGCCGTGGCGCGCCGGGTGGGGCTGCCCTCACGGATCACCACGATCCTGCAGGGCGAGTCGCTGGTGAACGACGCGACCGCGATCACCGCCTACAAGGTGGCGCTCGCCGCGGCCGTCGGCGAGGGCGCGACCTGGGCGGGCGGCATCCGTGAATTCCTGCTCGCGGCGGGCGGCGGGGTGGTCGTCGGGCTCGTCCTGATGATCCCCATCCACTGGCTGCGCACCCACATGAACGAAGCGCTCCTGCAGAACACCCTCTCCCTGCTGATCCCCTTCGTCGCCTACGGCATCGCCGAGCAGCTGAACGCCTCCGGGGTGCTCGCGGTGGTCGTCGTCGCGCTCTACCTCGGACACCGCTCCTGGGAGGTGGACTTCGCGACCCGGCTCCAAGAGGAGGCGGTGTGGAAGATGGTCGCGTTCGTCCTGGAGTCCGCGGTGTTCGCGCTGATCGGACTCCAACTGCCCGTCGTCCTGAAGGGTCTCGGCGCCGACGAGGGCACGAGCGCCGCCTGGTACGCCCTCGTCCTCTTCCTCGTCGTCGTGGCGACCCGCTTCGTGTGGGTGTTCCCCGCCACGTTCCTGCCCCGCCTCCTGTCGGCGCGCATCCGCGAACGCGAGGACAACCCCACCTGGAAGGGGCCGTTCATCATCGGCTGGGCCGGTATGCGCGGAGTCGTCTCGCTCGCCGTCGCCTTCTCCATCCCGCTCACCGTGCACGGCGGCGGCGCCTTCCCCGATCGCAACCTGATCCTCTTCCTGACCTTCACCACCGTCATCGGCACCCTGGTCGTGCAGGGCCTGACCCTGCCCCCGCTGATCCGGCTGCTGAAACTGCCCGGACGCGACACACAGGCCGAGACGCTCGCGGAGGCCAACGCCCAGGCACAGGCCTCCCGTGCCGCGGAGGAGCGCCTCGACGAACTCCTCGCCGACGAGCGCAACGCCCTGCCCCCGCCGCTCGCGGAGCGTCTGCGCACGGTCATGGAGCGGCGCCGCAACGCGGTCTGGGAGCGGCTCGGCGCGGTCAACCCGGTCACCGGCGAGACCGCGGACGACACCTACCGCCGCCTGTCCCGCGAGATGATCGGCACCGAGCGCGATGTCTTCGTCAAGCTGCGCGACCACCGCTACATCGACGACGAGATGCTGCGCACGCTGCTGCGCCGGCTGGACCTGGAGGAGGCGGCGGCCTACCGGGAGGCGGCCTGAGGCCCGCTCTCGGCCGCGGGGAACGGTGCCCCCGTGATCACCGCCGCCACCGTCGTGCCGCGCGGGAACACGCCCTCCTCGGCGAGGACGACAAGTCCGTAGAGCATCTTGGCGACATAGAGACGTTCGACGGGCAGCCCGTGACGCTGCTCGAAGTCCTCGGCGAAGGCGTCGAGTTCGTCAGTGGTGCGGGCGTAGCCGCCGAAGTGGAAGCGTTCGTCGAGGGACCAGGTGCCGCGCCGGGCGCCGAACGCGGCTGTCTGCAGGGCGGTCGTCCCGGCGTCCAGGAACCCGCCTCGCAGGACGGGGATGCCGAGGGCGCGCTGGCCGGGGGCGAGACCCGCGGCCATTCCCGCGAGGGTGCCGCCGGTGCCGCAGGCGAGGACGGCCACGTCGATGCCGCCGTGGCCGCGCAACTCCTCGCCGAGGGCCCGGCAGCCGCGTACGGCGAGTGCGTTGCTGCCGCCCTCGGGCACCACGTACGCGTCCTCGGTGTCCGTCGCGCGCAGGATCCCGGCCAGCGTTCGCGGCTCCGTCTTGTGGCGGTACGTCGATCTGTCGACGAAGTGGAGGCGCATGCCGTCGGCCGCGCAGCGGGCGAGCGACGGGTTCAGGGGGCGGTCGGCCAGTTCCTGGCCGCGGACCACACCGAGGGTGGGCAGGCCCAGCAGGCGGCCCGCGGCGGCGGTGGCGCGCAGATGGTTCGAGTACGCCCCGCCGAAGGTGACCAGCGTGCGGCCCGCCGCCGCTTCGAGGTTCGGCGTCAGCTTGCGCCACTTGTTGCCGATCAGCAGCGGGTGGATCAGATCGTCCCGCTTCAGCGCCAGCCCTACGCCGTGACGCGCGAACCGCGCGTCCACGATCTCCCGGAGCGGCGACGGTATGCGCGGCCGGAGCCCGAGCGGGTCGGCCGGGCCGGCCGGGGCCTGGGCTCCGGGCGGCCCGGGGGCTCCGGGCGGCCCGGGGACGGCTCTGGCGGCACTGTCCGAGGCGTCGGGAGCGGCGTTGTCCGGGGTGGCGGGGCTGGGCACCCCCTCATTGTCGGACACCTGTCCGGGGGCGGCCGGACGCGGGGGCCCGCGATACCGGCCGTCCCCGGCGGTCCCCGATGCCTCAGCTCACTTCAGCAGCTCGCGGACGCGCCCCCGCAGGAAGCTCATCGTGAATCCCCGCGGGTCCACCTTGCCCGGCTGCCACTCCAGGTGGCCGATGACCGAGCGCTCCGTCCAGCCGTGGAACCGGCAGATCGCGGCGGAGACCCTGGCGATGGCGTCCAGCTGGGCCTCGGGCCACGGGTCCTTGCCGTTGCCGAGGTTCTCGCACTCGAAGCCGTAGAAGTGGCGGTTGCCGTCGGTGTTCGCCTCGTTGTCGTGCGGCAGCGCCTTCTCGGCGATCACCGCGCGCAGCACGTCGTCGTCGCCGAGACCGGCGTGGTTGGCCCGGCCGTAGCCGACCAGGTGGAGGACGCCGTCCTTGGTGATGACGCCGTGGCACAGCGGTCCGGGCAGATCCTCGCGGCCCTCGCGGCAGAGCCCGACCGTGAGCTCGGTGCCCGAGGTCACCGTGTGGTGGATCATCACCCCGTGCACCGGGCCCCAGGGGCCCTTGTGATTGCGGTTGTGATGCTCCCAGTCGCCGACCTCGACGACATGGACGCCTTCCTCCCTGATCCGGTCCAGGAAACTGCCCGCGGACATGGGCGATGCCATGGCCGACTCCTTCGCGCTGTACGTCGGCCACCTGTCGTGGCCGTCTAGTACCGCAGCTTCTATAGCCGACCGGGCCGCCGGACCCACTCGTTCGCACAGCGTGCGAGCCGATCCGGTCAGCCCGGGAGGAACCGGTCGGAAGCGGAGGAGGAGGAACCGGTCAGGGCCGGAGGAAAGCGTCCCCGTGGGTGGCGATATGGCTCTCCAGCGCCTGGAGAGCCTGCCGGGTCGCCTCGGGGGAGCCGCTGCCCCGCCGCTCCGCGTAGTACGCGGAGCCGAGCCTCTTCAGGAGATCGCCGCCCGCTCGCTGTGCCTGCACGTCGTCCAGCTTCTGCTTGCCCTGCGTGAGGCCGCGCTGCGCCTGCTCCTTCGCGCGGTCCAGGAAGCCTGCCACTGCTGTCTCCCGTCGTTGGTCCGTCATGGTCCGTCATGGTCCGTCGAGGGGGCGAACGGACGGCCGGATCTCGGAGTTCCCCTGGCCGACGGGCGGGGCGGCCGGCGGAATCACCCCCTGTGCCCAGGTCCGGAGTGATCCATTCCCCCTCATTCGTGTAATGGCACCAGCGCACTCCGTGATGGAAGGCTTGCTCCCGAAGATCAGTGCACGACCGGGAGGGCAATTTTCATGTCGGTAGGCGAAGAGGTCCGCGCGGAGCAGAACCGTCCGCAGCAGAGTCTCGGCACATCCGCCGCGCGGAACCTGGCCACCACCACCAAGTCCGCGCCACAGATGCAGGAGATCAGCTCGCGGTGGCTGCTGCGCATGCTTCCGTGGGTGAACGTGCAGGGTGGCACGTACCGCGTGAACCGGCGGCTCAGCTACTCCGTCGGCGACGGCCGGGTGACGTTCGTCAAGACCGGCGACCGTGTCCAGGTCATCCCCGCGGAGCTCGGGGAACTGTCCGTGCTGCGGTCGTACGAGGACCAAGAGGTGCTGGGCGAGCTCGCCCAGCGGTGCCAGCAGCGGGAGTTCGCGCCGGGGGAGGTGCTGGCCTCGTTCGGCAGCCGGGCCGAGGAGGTCTTCCTCCTGGCCCACGGCAAGGTGGAGAAGATCGGCACCGGTCCCTACGGGGACGACGCGGTGCTCGGCGTCCTCGCCGACGGCGCGTACTTCGGGGAGCAGGCGCTCATCGACCCGGAGGCCATCTGGGAATACACGGCCCGCGCGGTGACGGCGGTGACCGTGCTCACGCTGCCCCGCCAGGACCTCGAACAGGTGGCGGAGCGCGCCGAGTCCCTGCGCGAGCATCTCCAGGAACTGCGCGCGATTCCGTCGCAGCGCACCAACAAGTACGGCGAGAAGGAGATCGACCTCGCGGCCGGCCACACCGGGGAGCAGGACATCCCGGGCACGTTCGTGGACTACGAGGCCACCCCGCGCGAGTACGAACTGAGCATCGCCCAGACGGTCCTGCGCCTGCACACGC
Organism: Streptomyces sp. NPDC002742; assembly: GCF_042888885.1. Taxonomy (NCBI): domain Bacteria; kingdom Bacillati; phylum Actinomycetota; class Actinomycetes; order Kitasatosporales; family Streptomycetaceae; genus Streptomyces; species Streptomyces sp. NPDC002742. The sequence goes on along the minus strand of NZ_JBIAQF010000007.1, from coordinate 69,756 downwards.
GCGTGGCCGACCTCTACAACCAGCCGATGAACCAGACCGAGCAGCAGTTGCGGCTCACCGTGGAGGCGTTGAAGGAGCGCCAGGAGCACGAGCTCATCAACAACCGCGAGTTCGGCATGCTCAACAACTGCGAGTACGACCAGCGGCTCCAGCCGCACGACGGCGTACCGAGCCCGGACGACATGGACGAGCTGCTGAGCCGACGGCGCGGAACCAAGCTGTTCCTCGCCCATCCGCGCGCCATCTCGGCGTTCGGCCGCGAGCTGAACAAGCGCGGACTCGTCCCCGAGAGCATCGAGATGGCCGGCAACCGCATCCCGACCTGGCGCGGGGTGCCGATCTTCCCGTGCAACAAGATCCCGGTCAGTGACGCCCGTACGACCTCGATCATCGCCATGCGCACCGGCGAGGCCGAACAGGGCGTGGTCGGGCTCCAGCAGGCGGGCATCCCGGACGAGATCGAGCCGAGCCTGTCGGTGCGCTTCATGGGAATCAACGAACAGGCGGTCATCTCCTATCTGGTGACGGCGTACTACTCGGCCGCGGTGCTCGTGCCGGACGCCCTCGGCATCCTGGAGAACGTCGAGATCGGCCGGTGGCGGTGACGATCCGCGAAGCGGAGTCCGGCGTGGTCCTGTCCCTCGGGGCGGGACCACGCCGGGGGTGCGCACCCCGTGTTCGTTCAGGCGCCGTCGTCAGCCGGCTCTCCGGTGAGATCGCGCGGGTGACCGCATGACGACGGAGACGCAGCAGGGTCCGGCGGGAATTCCCGGCAGACGGCGCCCGCCGGGAACCCCGGACCGGCGAAGCCACGGCGGGAGGTCCATGGAGAGAGGGGGTGCGCCGAACCCGCCCGACGCGCCCGAGGCCGCGGTCATCCTGGAGCGGGCACGGGCGTGGGTCGACCCCGAGCTGCGCCGGGCCGTCGACTCGCTGCCGGGCTCGATGCGCCGCGTCGCGCTGTACCACTTCGGCTGGGAACAGGCGGACGGCACCCCGGCGGCGGGGAACGCCGGCAAGGCCATCCGGCCCGCGCTGGTCCTGACCGCGGTCCAGGCGCTCGGCGGACAGCATGAGACGGCCGTACGGGCGGCCGCCGCGGTGGAGCTGATCCACAACTTCACCCTCCTGCACGACGACGTGATGGACCGGGACGCCACCCGCAGACACCGCCCCACCGCCTGGACCGTGTTCGGCGACGCCGACGCGATCCTCGCCGGGGACGCCTTGCAGGCACTGGCCATGCGGCTGCTCGCCGAGGACCCGCACCGCGCGTCCTCGGCGGCCGCCGCGCGGCTCGCGGGCTGCGTCGTCGAACTGTGCGCCGGACAGCACACGGACACGGCCATGGAGAAGCTCGGCCCGGACGAGGTCACCCTCGACGAGTGCCTCGCCATGGCCGAGGCGAAGACGGGGGCCCTGCTCGGCAGCGCCTGCGCCATCGGGGGGCTGTACGCGGGGGCGGACGCCGAGGACGTCGAGGCGCTCGACGCGTTCGGCCGGGAGGCGGGTCTCGCCTTCCAGTTGATCGACGACGTGATCGGGATCTGGGGTGACCCGGGCCGCACCGGCAAACCGGCCGGGGCGGACCTCGCCGTCCGCAAGAAGTCGCTGCCCGTGGTCGCCGCGCTCACCTCGGGCACCGAGGCGGCCACGGAGCTGGCCGAGCTGTACGCGGCGCCGTACCGGGAAGGGGAGTTGGAGCGTACGGCGCTGGCCGTCGAGCGGGCGGGCGGGCGCGACTGGGCACAGGCCCAGGCGGCCGACCGGATGTCCCGGGCGATGCACGAACTGTCCCGTGCGGTGCCCGCACCCGAGGCGGCGGGCGGCCTTCTCGCACTGGCCGAGTTCGTCACCCGGCGCAGCAACTGACCGGCCCCGGGGGCCGGTCGGCGACCCCGGAACCCCGGGCACCGCACGGAACCTGACATCCGTACGGAGCCCGGCTCCGGAGGGCGGGCCCCGCGCGTCCCCACGGCGCGCGGGGCCCGCACCCTTGCCCACGGCCCTCGGGCACCCCCCCGGTGGGCGGTGGGCCGTCTCTTGGGCGTAATAGGCTCAACCGCCTTACGGTCGAGGCTGGTTGGGGCGAAGGGCGGGGCTGGTCATGGGTGTGGCGATCCGGGTGGCGGGCGAGGCGGACCGGGAGCTGGTCGTCCGGCTGCTGGACGACGCTTTTCAGGACGATCCGGTGAGCAACTGGGTCTTCCCGGACCCGGCGCACCGCCGCGCGACGCACCCCGGGCTGATGGCGGCGTTCACCGATGTCGTGCTCGCCGAGGGGCGGATCGATCTGGCCGAGGACGGTTCGGCGTGCGCCCTGTGGCTGTCCGTCCCCGCCGGGAAGCATGAGGGCGAGGGCGAGGATGGCGGCGCGGACGAGGACGGTCCGGCGCGGCTGCGCGCGGCTGTCGACCCGGACAACGAGCGGGTCGAGCTGATCGGCCGGCTGACGGCGGACATCCACCCCGAGGGGCGCGCCCACGCGTACCTGTGGATGATCGGGGTGGCGCCGGAGCGCCAGGGCGAGGGGCTCGGCGGCGCGCTGATCGAGTCGGTCCTCGACCGCTGCGACCGCGAGGGCCTGGCCGCCTATCTGGAGGCGAGCAACGCCCGCAGCCGCGCACTGTACGAACGGCTCGGTTTCGCACTCACGGGCCGTCCCCTCGACCTGCCGGAAGGTCCGCGGATGTGGCCGATGTGGCGCGAGCCGCGACCGGGGCGACAGGTCCGGGCCGAGGACTAGAGCCCCGGCCTGGCCCGGGGCCAGGCCGGGGCTGGACCCGGGGCCGGCTCCGGCCCCGGCCCCGGAACCCTGCCGGGTCCAGGTCCGGGACGTACAACAGGAAGCGGTGGGTCCGCCGCCCTACCCTGAGTGCATGGGCACCGATGAGCATGTATGTCCCGAATGCGGGCAGCCGGTCGCCACGATGGTGCACCGGTACAAGACCCTGGGGGCCTGGGTGCCCAGATGGGGCCCCGGACCCTGCCGGAACCCGAAGTGCGCGGCGTACGCCGACCGGCCCGGACGCGGACAGGGCCAGGGGCAGGAACGGGGCCGGGGGCCGGGGCACGGCCAGGGACACGGAGACGGAGAGGGACAGGATCTGCCGGAGGAGCCCGCCGCGGAGAAATCCTGACGCACCGGACGCCGCCGGGTCGAGATGTGTAGAGAAGCGAGGGCCGGCTCCGACGTCCCCTGTGAGAGCCGCCCGCCACGGGTGGTCCGAGCCGAGGAAGCCGAAGGAGCGGACTCATGAAGTACCTGGTGATGGTGCAGGGCACACAGGCCGACTACGAGAGCATGCGGGGCACGGCGTCCGCGCATGCGCCGGCCTGGAACGAGCAGGAACTGCGGGCCATGTACGCCTACATGGGCGCGATCAGCGACGACCTCTCCGAATCGGGTGAACTGGTCGACGCGCAGGGGCTGACCGAACCCGCGCAGGCCCGCCTGGTGAGCAGGGGACCCGACGGCAAGGCCGTGATCACCGACGGCCCGTACAGCGAGACCAAGGAACTGATGGCCGGCTACTGGGTGGTCGACTGCGCGAGCCTGGAGAGGGTCACGGAGATCGCCGAACGGGTCACCCGCTGCCCGGGTCCCGAGGGTCTCACCGAGTACCCGGTGGTCATCCGGCGCATCCAGGACGGTGCCGGGGACATCTGAGCGGGATGAGAGGGACGACCGGGGCCGAGGACCTGCTGCGCCGCCACGCGCCGCAGGTCCTCGGCGCGCTCGTCCGCCGCTACGGGCATTTCGACGCGGCCGAGGACGCCACGCAGGAGGCGCTGCTCGCGGCCGCCGGACAGTGGCCCGTGAGGGGTGTTCCGGACAACCCGCGCGGCTGGCTCATCAAGGTCGCCTCGCGGCGGCTCGTCGACGCCCTGCGCGCGGAGGAGGCGCGGCGGCTGCGGGAGGAGAAGGCGGCGGCGCTGACGCCGCGGGACGCGTTCACGGCGCCGCCCCCGGGTGCGGACCGCGCCCCGTCGGAGGACGACACGCTCTCCCTCCTCTTCCTGTGCTGCCACCCCGATCTGCCCCCGGCCGGACAGATCGCGCTCACCCTGCGCGCGGTCGGCGGACTGACCACGGCGGAGATCGCGCGGGCGTACCTGGTGCCCGAGGCCACCATGGCCCAGCGCATCAGCCGGGCCAAGCAGCGGGTGCGGGGTGTCGGTTTCGGCCGCCCCGACCACTGGGAGGAACGGCTCCCCGCCGTCCTGCACACCCTCTACCTGATCTTCAACGAGGGTTATACGGCGACCTCCGGCACGGCACTCCAACGGGCCGAACTCGCCCGCGAGGCCATCCGGTTGACCCGCACGGTGCACCGGCTGCTGCCCGACGACGGCGAGGTGACCGGCCTGCTCGCGCTGATGCTGCTGACCGACGCCCGGCGGGCCGCGCGGACCGGGCCGCACGGGGAACTCGTCCCCCTCGACGAACAGGACCGCACCCGCTGGGACAGGGCGGCCGTCGAGGAGGGCGTGGCCCTGGTGACCAAGGCGCTCGCACGGGGGCCGGCGGGCCCCTACGGGCTCCGGGCCGCGATCGCCGCGGTCCACGACGAGGCGGCCTCGCCGGAGGCGACGGACTGGACCGAGATCCTTGGGCTCTACGACGTCCTCGTCCGCCGGGTCCCCGGCCCCGTCGAACGCCTCAACCGCGCGGTCGCCGTGGCCATGGTGCACGGGCCGCGCGACGCCCTCGCCGAACTCGACCGGCTGGAGGGCGCGTCGGCCGCCGGTCACCGGCTGGACGCGGTCCGCGGTCATCTGCTGGAGCGCGCGGGTGACCCGGCCGGCGCCCGGGACTCCTACGCGTCGGCGGCCGCCAAGACCCTCAGCCTCCCCGAACGGCGCTATTTGGAGGCGCGCGCGGCCCGGCTGAGGTCGTAGCGTTCGCCGTATGTCCGAACCCCTGTTGCACCTGACCGAGCGCTCCGTGTGGGACGCGGCCCGCGCGTCCGGCGTCTTCGAGATGTCCACCCGCGGCCGGACCCTCCAGGAGGAGGGCTTCATCCACTGCTCGCTGCGCCACCAACTCCCCGCCGTGGCAGCCATGGTGTACGGCTCCTACGCCGGCCCCGACGAACTCGTGGTCCTCGTCGTCGACGCCGAACGGCTCACGGTGCCGGTCCGCTTCGAGGCGATGGCACCCGGCGGCGAGGAGTTCCCGCACATCTACGGGCCGATCCCGGTGGAGGCCGTCGTGGACACGGAGGTCTGGGTCCGGGGCGGGGCGGCTTCGGCGTGAGCGCGGACGATGAGCGACGCCGGATATGGCGCCGGGTCCTGGTGGTGTGGGCGGTCACCGTGGCCGGCGCCGGCGCCCTCACGCTCTGGCTCCAGGCCTCTTCGGAGCCGGCACCGCCCACCGGCTGGTACACCTCCGAGCAGGACGGCCGTGACGGCCGCGACACCCCGGCCCCGCTGATCTCCGCCCAGGTCTCGGCGTGGCCCTGCCCCGAGGCGGCGCGCGGGGGGCCCGTCCTCTGCGTGGTCGCGACCCGCCCCTAGGGCAGGCTGCCCGTCGCTGGATCGCGGCCGGTCAGGCAGTAGACACCGCCGACCGGGTCCCGCATGACCGTCCAGCGCGCGCCCCGGCCGACCGCCGTCGCCCCGAGGGCTTCGTGCTGCGCCCGGACGCCTTCTACGTCCGAGCAGGCGAGGTCCAGATGGGCGGCGGTGGGGCGGTCGGTGCCGAGGCGTTGCAGCAGGATGCGCAGCGGCAGCCCGGCGGGCGGCCTGACCAGGTGGAACTCCGGGAGCGCGCCGGGGTGGGACTCCCATCCGGTGAGCTCGCTCCAGAAGGCGATCTCGGCGTCGTACGCGCCCGGCGCCAGGTCGATGCTCACCTGGTCGAGCCGGCTCGTCGTACCGCCCGGTCCCTCGACCACCGGCGGCCGCGCGGACTGCCCTTGCCAGGGCACCGCGCAGAACAACTGCCCGCCGGGTGAGCGCAGTACGGCCCACCCTTCGTGCTCCGCGACGACCTCGGCACCCAGCCGCAGGGACGACTCCACCAGCGCCGGTACGTCCTCCACGGACAGGTCCAGATGAGCGCCCCCGGCGCCCTCCCGGACGCCCTGCGCCTTCAGGAACGCGTCCCCTTCGCCAGGCAGCAGCGTTACGAACTCGCCTCGGTCGCCGCGCGGTTCGGACAGCTTCGTGGCGGTGACCGACGTCCAGAAGCCGAGGGCCGCCGAGAGATCCGCCGCCGGCCGGTCGACGAAGACGTGGGTCCACCGGATGACCGGTCGTTCGGGCATCGGCACTCTCCCCGCCGGACGGTCGGTACGGCTCATACCGTTTCCTGGGTGATCAGGGCGCGCAACGACGTCTTCATCCGCGCGACGAAGGCGTCCCGGGCCTCGGGGGAAAGGACGTCCAGGGAGAGATACGGGTTGAGGTCCTCCAGCTCGACGAGGAGGAGCTCGCCGCCGGGGGCCCGGCAGGCGTCCACGCGCTGGATGCCGTGGGCGATGTCGTTCCACTCGACGAAACGCTGTGCGAACTCCCGGTCCTCGGCGGTCGGTTCGTACGGCTCCAGGGCCCACCGCCGCTCCGGGTCGGGCGCGTGGAGGGAGTACTGGAGGGTGTGGTCGACGAAGTAGAACGACACCTCGTACCGGAAGTCGATGCGCGGCTGGACGAGGATGTCGCCGAACGGCAGCCCGGCGAGGTTCTCCCGCGTCACGAACTCCAGGCCGATGGAGTCCGCGCCCTGCTTCGGCTTCACGACATACATGTCGGCCTCGGGCAGCCGGTCCAGGTCCGGTGCGCGGTCGACGGTGGGGATGACCGGGAACCCGGCGGCGGTCAGCTCCAGCAGGTACCCCTTGCCGGCCATGTCCCCCTTGCCCGAAAGCTGGTTGTAGACCCGGACGCCCTCCGCGAGCGCCCGTTCCCGGAAGGCGTCGTACGCGGCCTGGTAGTGCAGGACCGGTCCGCTGTTGCGTACGACCACGGCGTCGAAGCCGGTCATCAGCGCGGCGGCGTCCAGCGGGTGGCACACGGCGATGTCGAACTCCTCGCGCAGCCGCGAGGTCAGGACGATGTCCTCGTCGCAGTACCGCCGCCCCTTGGCCGGATAGGCCAGGTCGCTGACGAACAGGACGCGGGGGCGCGCAGACGGCACGGGTGACTCCTCGAAGGCGTTCGGACGGTTCGCTCCGCGGGCGGATCGGGCCGGCGGAGCACACGGACGTAGTGTCACTCCCGCGAGATCCCGGCCTCCCGCCGCCCCGGTCCCGGCTGCCCCGGGCCCCCGGTGCAGGCGGGGGCCGACCGGTGCCGGTGCCGGTGCCGGTGCCGGTGTCGCGCCGAGTCGTCGGGGTGGTCCGGTCAGGCGGTGGCTCGTTTCTCCGCGAAGCGCAGGAGGTTGCCCGCCGGGTCGCGGAAGGCGCAGTCCCGCAGGCCGTAGGGCTGGTCCACGGGCTCCTGGAGGACGTCGGCGCCCGAGGCGCGGACGCGCTCGAAGAGCTCGTCGCAGTCGCTCGTCGAGAAGATCACACCGCGCAGCATCCCCTTGGCCAGCAGCTCGGCCATGGCCTGCTTGTCCGCGGGAGACGCGTCAGGGTCCGCCGCCGGGGGTTCCAGGACGATCTCCACGTCCGGCTGGAGCGGTGAGCCCACGGTGACCCACCGCATTCCCTCGAACCCGACGTCGCCCCGGACCTCCAGGCCCAGCACGTCACGGTAGAAGGCGAGCGCCTTGTCGTGGTCGTCGACGGAGATGAAGCACTGGGAGAGTTTCAGATCCATGCGTCCAACCTAAGGGCTGTCCGGCGGCTCAGGCGTCCGCCGCGTGTACCGGACGCAGCACCGAAGGACGCTCGCACCGGACGCAGCGCCGAAGGACGCGGGGGGTCGCGAGCGCGGTGGGCGCGCTGAGCCGGACGGCAGCCCCTAAAGACGCGTGCCGGGTTCCGCCTCCGGGTTGCGGTGGCGGGCCGGGCGGGTCAGCCGGCGGGTCACGCAGGACGGAATGGGGGCGCCGTGGTCGTGCGGGCGCGCCCGGTACGCGCTCGGGGTCTCGCCCACCAGCTCCGTGAACCGCGAGCTGAACGAACCGAGCGAGGTACAGCCCACGGCGAAGCACACCTCGGTCACCGTGAGGTCGCCGCGCCGCAGCAGAGCCTTCGCGCGCTCGATCCGGCGGGTCATCAGATAGGTGTACGGCGTCTCGCCGAAGGCCTCCCTGAAGCTCCGCTGGAAGTGTCCGGGCGACATCAGCGCGGTGCGCGCGAGCGTGGCCATGTCCCACGGCTCCGCGTACTCGCGGTTCATCCGGTCGCGCGCCTGCCGCAACCGGACCAGGTCTTCGAGGCGTCCGGGATTTCCCACATCCCCAGAATGGCACGCGCCACCGACAGCAGGGCCCCGAACCTTTCCGGGCACACGGCCCGCCGTCCCCCGGGGGATCACTGGCCCGGGGGACGGCGGCGGTCGTGCGTGCGCGGGGGTGTCCGTGCCGTCAGGCGGCGAGGACCTTGGCCTTGGCCTGTTCGAACTCCTCGGCCGTGATGTGACCGTGGCTCTTGAGGTCCGCGAGCTTCGCCAGTTCGTCGGCCTTGCCGGTGGTCCCGGCGGTCTCACGGATGTAGGAATTCATGTCTTCCTGGCTCCTCTGGACGCGCTTCATCTCGCGCTCGCCCATACCGCGGCCCCGCGCGATCAGGTACACGAAGATGCCCAGGAAGGGCAGGATGACGACGAAGACGCACCAGCCCGCCTTGCCCCAGCCGCTCAGCGCGTCATCGCGGAAGATGTCCCCGATGACCCGGAAGAGCAGCATGAACCAGAGGATCCAGAGGAAGAACCACATCGTGGTCCAGAAGACGTTCAGCAGGGGGTAGTCCGCTGCCAGATCGAGCGTCGAGCCGTTCATGGTCGAACTCCTGTCGGTTGTGCGACATCTCCGCGAGCGTTGCCTTGGTGTCGGGCGGATCGAACTGTCGCCGGGCGCCGGGTCGCGATCTCGGGGATTCCGCCCGGGCCCGGCCGGCGGGGGGTTGCGGCCGGTCAGCAGGGCCTGGCGGTTCGGTGCGCAGAGCGCGGTGGTGTGCCGGACGGTGGTGCGCGGTCCGTCGGCGGACAGACGCTCGAAGGCGGGGGGCGAGCAGGGCCCCCCGAACACACGGGGCGCGTCGTGACGACGTCGTCCGGTGTGATCGGCGTGATCGGTGCGACGTTCCCGGCGTCGTCCGGGGGCGGCAGGGGCTGCGTCGACGGCGTGCGCCGCGCGGGTCCCGGGGGCCAGGGCGACGCGAAGGACCGTTCGGGGTCCTCCGGGCCGTGGCGGACGGGCCCGGGGCGCGGCACGCCCGGCACGGGCCGGATCTGCCGCTGGATGCAGGCCATGAGCGGTGCCCTCTCTGACGCGTGGCGTCTTGCTTCGGCTCCAGAGTGCGGTCACCCCCCGCCCCGCCGGATCACCCTTCGCGGGTGAGCTCGCGGATCCGCCGCCACGGGCTTCCGGGCGAGGGGGCCGGTCGGGTCCCCGGCCCGCTCGGCGCCCCGCTCATCCGCCGTCCGGGTGCTTCTCGTGCTCCTCGCGCTCCTCCGCGAGGGCGTCCCGCAGCCGGGAGAAACGGGCGCCGAGTTCTTCGTCCACCCAGGCCAGGCGGCGGCTGAGCGGCGCGTCGGCGTGGTCGTGGCCCCCGTCGCGCAGGTCCTTCAGCAGTGTCCGGAGGCGGATGAGGACCATCGGGGAGTTCCGGGCCGCCGGGATCACGTCGTCGAGGGCGGTCCGCAGGAAGTCCTCCCACCCAGGCAGCGGCACGACGACGCGCAAGGTGCCCGTACGGTCGGCGACCGTACGCGGCCGGGCCCGCGCGGGAACCGGCCTGCGCAGCAGATCCTCCATGGCGTCCAGCGCCTGCACCGCCGTGGCGGGGTCGTTGACCGCGGGGGACAGGGCCCTGAGGGCGATGTCGGCGAGCAGCCGGAAGGCGAGTCCGGCGTCCTGGTCGAAGACCCGCTCGGCGCCGGTCTCCAGGCCGCGCAGCACGGCGGAGGAGGGCAGTTCGCCGTCGTACACCTCGGCGACGGTGGTGCCGTACCGCAGGGTGGTGCCGGGGGTCACCCGCAGTACGACGACCGCGTTCGCCGCACGGGCCGCGCGCGCCAGCACACCCACGTTCACGCGTTGCAGCACGGCGCCCGCCTCCGGCCAGCTGACCGTCGACCGCAGCCGGTCCGGAGCGGCGGGATCTCCCGGATCTCCGGTATCTCCCGGCCCGCTCGCGTAGAGGACGTCGAGGTTGTGCCCGCCCCGTTCGGAGATGGAGCCGAGCACCGGGGCCAGCTGGATCGCGGCGACGGCCTGCAGCAGGAGGTTGCGCAGCAGCGTCAGCAACAGGAGCAGCAGGACGCCCGCACTGACGGGCACGACCACCGAGACCTTGTTCCGGTCGGCGACGGTCAGGGCCGCGGTGGCACAGAAGACGGTCGTCCCGACGGCGAAGGCGAACGTCCGCCACACGATCGGCGCGTCCCGGAACAGGGTGAGCCGTGGCGTGAAGGTGGTGGCCGCCCACTGAACCACCAGGAACAGCACGGAGAAGATGACGGTGGCCGCGCCGAGCACCCCGAAACCGGTCGCGAGCAGCATCTCGGACACTTGGCGGGACGGCAGCACGGGCCCCCGGGTGAACTCCGGGACGACCAGACCGAGGCCCAGTCCGACGGCGATGAACACCAGTTGGAGGAGGCCCGCGCGCAATCGCCGCCGACGGCGGAACGCGGCACGGCCGGTGCGCACGGAGACGCCTCGGCCGGCTGCCGCGAGAGCGTTCATCGGACATCCTCCGAGGCGGTCCCGGGGCCGGCGGAACGCGGACCCGCCCCTCAAGGTTCGCCGCCCGAGCGATCACCCGCATCACCCGCCGAAGGTGAGGGCCCCGCGCCGGGGGCCGCCCGCTCACCCTTTTTCGGTCTTTTTCCCCGCCCGGAGGGCGAGGCGCCGGGGCATGGGTGGAAGGTGGAGGGGCGAGGGTGTGAGCGGGAGCGTTCCGAGCTGGGCGGATGTCGCCCGCACCGGGGGATGCCACATCGGTGCGCGGGACCGACGATGGCAGGGGATCGCAGCGGACCCCGCGCCCCGGCCCCGAGGGAAGTGCTCGTATGCGCTATGAATTCCGCATCGCCGGCCTTGTTTCGGACACGCTCGCCTCGGCCTTCGCCGAACTCGACAGGGTACGTACGAAGGAACAGACCCTGTTCTTCGGAACCGTGATCGACGACGCCCATCTGTATGGACTGCTCACCCGCTTCCAGGCACTGGGCCTGCGTGTGATCGAGATGCGCCAACTGCCCGTGTGACCGAGATACACCGACGGCCCCAGGAAAGCAGTCCGCACCCGGCCCGTCGGGACGCCGAGAACGGCGGCCCGACGGGCCGGGTGCGGACAAGCGGGCGACGCGATCCGCGCAAGCGCGGTTCGGACGGCCCGGACGAAGGTCAGGCCTTCTTGGTCTCCCAGAAGATCTTGTCGATCTGGGCGATGTAGTCCAGCGCCTTCTGGCCCGTCGCCGGGTCGGTGGACGCCTTCGCGGCCGAGAGGGCCTTGAGCGCGTCGTTGACCAGCTGGTGCAGCTCCGGGTACTTCTCGAAGTGCGGGGGCTTGAAGTAGTCGCTCCAGAGCACCGACACGTGGTGCTTGGCGAGCTCGGCGCGCTGCTCCTTGATGACGGTGGCGCGAGCCTGGAAAAGCGGGTCGTCGTTGCCGGCCATCTTGTCCTGGACGGCCTTCACCGACTCCGCCTCGATGCGGGCCTGGGCAGGGTCGTACACGCCGCAGGGCAGGTCGCAGTGCGCGCTGACCTTGACCTTGGGGGCAAACAGGCGGGAGAGCATTGAGCTGTCCTTCCTCGTGATCGTCTTCTCAGGTGGGACATTACTCCGTAGGAGAGGCGTTTTCGCGAGTGCCCCCATGGGCTTAGGACAAAAGTCCGGGGTGAAACTGGGACTGGTGGAGGATAGGACCGGGGAGGTGCCGGTGATGCCGGAGCTGTCGCAGGAGACCGAGCGGGGGAAGGCTCTGCTGCCGTTCGGGGCGGCGGAGGTGACGGGCCCTTCGATGGTGCCCACACTCCAGCACGGGGATCGGCTCGTCGTTCAGTGGGGCGCGCGGGTGGGGCCGGGCGATGTCGTCGTCCTGCGGCATCCTTTCCAGCAGGACCTGCTCGTCGTGAAGCGGATCGCGGAGCGGCGTGAGGGCGGCTGGTGGGTGCTCGGGGACAACGCGTTCGCGGGCGGGGACAGCACCGACTACGGAACCGTTCCCGAGGAACTGGTCCTCGGGAAGGTGCGGTTCCGGTTCAGGCCGCCGAAGGCGGGTCAGCGTTCGCCGTTCGCCGTCGTCCGCTGGGCGCTGGTGGCGGCCAGGCCGGTGCTTCCCGTGCGGTCCGCCGCCAGGCGTTTGCGCGCGCGGTAGGCGGCGACGTTGGCGCGGGTCGCGCAGCGGTCCGAGCAGTAGCGCCGGGAGCGGTTGGTCGAGGTGTCCAGGTAGGCGTTGCGGCACGGGGCTGCCTCGCACAGGCCGAGGCGGTCCACGCCGTACTCGGTCAGATGGAAGGCGAGGCCCATCGCCGCGATCGCCGCGTAGCCCGCGGTCGCGTTCGACGGGTGGTCCGCCAGGTGCATGTGCCACAGCGGGCGGCCGTCGTCGTCACGGTGGTCGTGCCCCGAGATCTGCGGGCTCACCGGGAACTCGAGGAGCAGCGAGTTCAGCAGGTCCACCGCGAGGGTCTCCTCGCCGCCGTCCGCCGCCTCGAAGACCGCGCGCAGCCGCCCCCGTACCGAACGGAAGCGGGTGACGTCCGCCTCCGCGGCGCGGCGGGCCGCCGAGGAGTTGCCCCCGAACAGGTCACGGACGGCCTCGACGGAGGTCAACGAGTCCTTGCCCCGGGCCGGTTCCTCGGTGTTGACGAGGCGGACGGCATAGTCCGAGTAATAGGCCAGTTCCACTTGTAGTCCTTACGGAGGCGCTCTATCGTCGGGACGGCGGTCAGGTAACAGACGATCGCGCTTACAGGGTATTACGTGGTCGACTGGAGGAGGGGCTTCATGGCCATCGGCACCGGAACCGACTGGAACGCCTGGCAGCGGAGCTGGGACCGGCAGCAGGAGTGGTACATGCCGGACCGCGAGGACCGCTTCCGGGTGATGCTCGACATGGTCGAGGCCCTCGTCGGACCCGCGCCCCGCGTCCTCGACCTCGCCTGCGGCACCGGCACCGTCACCGCCCGGCTGCTCGCCCGCCTCCCCGGAGCCACCAGCACGGGCGTCGACCTCGACCCCGCCCTCCTCGCCATCGCCGAGGGCACCTTCGCCGGCGACGACCGGGTCGCCTTCGTCACGGCCGACCTCAAGGACCCGCGGTGGCGCGCCTCGCTGCCGTACGACACGTACGACGCCGTGCTGACCGCCACGGCCCTGCACTGGCTGCACCGCGAACCCCTCGCCGTCCTCTACGGTCAGATCGCCCAAATCGTCCGCGACGGCGGTGTGTTCATGAACGCCGACCACATGATCGACGAGACGACCCCCCGGATCAACGCGGCCGAGCGCGCCCAGCGGCACGCCCGCATGGACCGGGCCAGGAAGGACGGCGCCCTCGACTGGGCCGAATGGTGGGAGGTGGCCGCCCAGGACCCGGTCCTCGCCGGACCCACCGCCCGTCGCTTCGAGATCTACGGCGAGCACGCAGACGGGGACACCCCCTCCGCCGACTGGCACGCGCGCGTGCTGCGCGAGCAGGGCTTCGGGGAGGCCCGGCCGGTGTGGCGCTCCCCCTCGGACGCGCTGGTGCTCGCGGTCAAGTAGGCCACCCGGACGTTCTGTCGAGGCGCACGGCCTGTTGGGGCGGTACGGAGAATCCGTACCGCCTCCGGTGCGTCCTGCGGCACCCTCCGCCGCACTGGAAGGGTGAGACGGTCCGCGAGCGCGGGCCGGGAAGGGGGCGGGATGACGCGCGGCGAGGAAGCCGCTCTGCACGCTTTCGTGGAGGGCGGACGATCGGCGCTGTTCCGCTGGGGGTGCCCCCTGCTCGAGCGAAGCCGAGAGCTCGGGGGAGCCTGTCTGCGCGCGGCAATCGCGACGAGGCGGAGGACCTCGTCCGGGAACGGGGGCACGAGGAAGGGGCGGTACGGGAGACCCGTACCGCCCCTTTTCCCTGCGCTCAGGAGTGCCGACGTCCCGGTCAGAGGACCTTCGACAGGAACGACTTCGTGCGCTCGTGCTGCGGGTCCGTCAGGACGTCACGCGGGTTGCCGGACTCGACGACCACACCGCCGTCCATGAAGACCAGGCTGTCGCCGACCTCACGGGCGAAGCCCATCTCGTGCGTGACGACGACCATCGTCATACCGGACTCGGCGAGATCGCGCATGACGTCGAGGACGTCACCGACCAGCTCCGGGTCCAGGGCCGAGGTCGGCTCGTCGAAGAGCATCAGCTTCGGGTCCATCGCCAGCGCGCGGGCGATCGCCACGCGCTGCTGCTGGCCGCCGGACAGCTGCGAGGGGTAGTTCTTCGCCTTGTCGGACAGGCCGACGCGATCGAGCAGTTCCATCGCGCGGTCCCGGGCGTCCGACTTCTTCGTGCCCTTCACCTGGATCGGCGCTTCCATGACGTTCTCCACGGCCGTCATGTGCGGGAACAGGTTGAAGCGCTGGAAGACCATGCCGATGTCCCGGCGCTTCAGAGCGACTTCGCTGTCCTTGAGCTCGTAGAGCTTGTCGCCCTTCTGGCGGTAGCCGACCAGGTCGCCGTCGACGTACAGCCGGCCGGCGCTGATCTTCTCAAGGTGGTTGATGCACCTCAGGAAGGTCGACTTGCCGGAGCCGGACGGGCCGATCAGGCAGAACACCTCACCGGTGTTCACCTCCAGGTCGATGCCCTTGAGGACCTCCACCGGGCCGAAGGACTTGTGCACGCCCTCCGACTTCACCATCGCGGTCATGCCTTGCCCCTCTCACTGCCGAGCCCGAGCATGTTCGCCTTGATCTTCTGGAAGACCGTCGGCGGCAGGCTGCGGCTGGAACCGCGTGCGTAGTAGCGCTCCAGGTAGTACTGGAAGACGCTGAACACGCTGGTCATGGCCAGGTACCAGATGGAGGCGACGAACAGCATCTCCATGACGGCGTACGACGTGGAGCCGATCGCCGAGGTGGAGCGCAGCAGCTCGTTGTACGTGACCGCGTACACCAGCGACGAGGTCTTCAGCATGTTGATGAACTCGTTGCCGGTCGGCGGCACGATCACGCGCATGGCCTGCGGGATCACGATCCGCGCCAGCGTCTTGGTGTGGCTCATGCCCAGGGCCTGCGCGGCCTCCGTCTGGCCCTCGTCGACGGCCAGCAGGCCGGCGCGGCAGATCTCGGCCATGTACGCGGCCTCGTTGAGACCGAGACCCAGCAGGGCGCACATGAACGGAGTCATGACGTCCGTCATGTTGTTCTTGTAGATCGGCCCGAGATTCAGAACGGGGAAGATCAGCGCCAGGTTGAACCACAGCAGGAGCTGGACGTAGACCGGCGTGCCGCGGAAGAACCAGATGTACAGCCACGCGACCGTGCTGGTCACCGGGTTCTTCGAGAGCCGCATCACCGCGAGGACGACGCCCAGCACCACACCCACGATCATGGCGAGGATGCTGATCAGCAGCGTGCGGCCGGCGCCCTGGACGACGGTGGACACGAAGAGCTGGTCGCCGACCGTGTGCCACTGGATGTTGCCCTGCGAGAACGCGACGCCGAGCGCCACCAGGAGCGCGACGACGATGACGCCGCTGACCCAACGTCCGTAGTGCCGGACGGGGATCGCCTTGATGGTCTCCGGGGCCGGCCCGGAGGTCCCGCTCTGGGGCACCGTGTCGCCCGGAGGCGGGGTGTCCGAGGCGGACTTGTCGAGATTGTCAGTCACGTGACTGCCCTTCAGTGGTGCGCTCGGCTTACTTGCCGCCGTTGATCGCGGACTGCTCGATCGCGCCGGACTGGGCGCCCCACTTCTCCAGCACCTTCTGGTACGAGCCGTCCTTGATGATGGCGTCGACGGCGTCCTTCAGCGCGTCACGGAGCTGGGTGTTGTCCTTGTTCAGTACGATGCCGAACGGGCCGGCGTCGTACTGCTTGTTGATGACCTCGAAGGCCTTGCCGCCGTCGGCCTTGTTGGCCAGGTCGACCGCCACCGGGTAGTCGTTGATGCCGGCCACCGCTCCGCCGGACTTCACACGGGTCTGGGCCTCGGTGTCGTTCTGGAACGACTCGATGTTGATGGCCTTCTTGCCGGCGTCCGTGCACTTCTTGGACTGGTCCTTCAGGGCCGTCTCGTAGGTCGTGCCCTGCTGCACGGCGGCCGTCTTGCCGCAGAGGTCCTCGATGCCCTTGATGCCCTCGGGGTTGCCCTTCTTCACGTAGATGGCCGTACCGGCCGTGAAGTAGTCCACGAAGTCGACGCCCGGGCCGAGCTTCTTGCCCTTGTCGTCCAGGCCCTCCTGGCGCTGCTTGTTGTCCGTGATGGACGACATGCCGATGTCGTAGCGGCCGGAGTTGACGGCGGTGATCAGGCCGTCGAAGGAGCCCGAGGTGAACGCGAACTTCACGCCGAGCTGCTTGGCCAGCGCGTCGGCCAGATCCGGGTCGACGCCGACGATCTTGCCGCCGTCGGTCGACTCCATGGGCGCGTACTCGGCGTTCGTGCCGACCTTGATGACGCCCGCGTCCTGGATCTTCTTGGGCAGCTTGGAGAACAGGGGAGCGCTGTTGGCCTTCGCGGGGCCGTTGCTTTTCGTCTGGTCACCGCAACCGGTGAGGATCAGGGCGCCGGCGACCGCGATCGCACCGACCGCTGCTATCCGGGACGGCGCGGCCGTGGTACGACGGGTGGTGCGTGCGGTCATGAGGGTTCCTCCGGCGGATGAGGGAGTAGCCGATAGGTCGACGAGAACACACACCTTCGAGTGTCGCGACCTCGTGTAATGACGGCATCTTGCCATTCGGATCGCGCGATTCAGGGTGCCCGCTATGTCAAAATCGGATAACGGGCGACCCCCGAACCGTTACGGGCCAGTAGCTCGCGGCCGGATCTTGTGCGGGAATCCCTCCCTCGGGCGGGAAGATCTTCGGCGCTTCGCGCGATGCGGACGACCGCTACGCGGCACTCATGTCCGAACGAGGACATGTCGGGAAGTGTCAATGGATCAGGGCATGAGTCATCTCACCGATGTGTGATCTTGGCTCTATGGACTCGTCCTCGACACCGTCCGTCCGGTAAGAAGGTTCTTTACACCCCTCATCCGGGGCTCAGGGCGCGTGTGCGGCGCGCCCGTCGCGCAGCGGCCCGTACGCAACCACGGCGGCAGGGCCTGCGCGGTGCCCGCCCACCCCTCAACCAGGAGTGGTCACCCTCAGACAATGAAGACTTAAGGGGTAAATTAAAGTGGCAGCGGAGATCGTCAATCCTCGCAGCGACAGCAGTACGGATCACGAAGGCGGGGCCGAGCCCCTCGATGCCTTCGACCCGGCTTTCGCGCTGCACCGCGGCGGCAAGATGGCTGTGCAAGCCACGGTGCCCGTCCGTGACAAGGACGACCTGTCCCTGGCTTACACGCCCGGCGTCGCGAAGGTGTGCAGCGCGATCGCCGAGCAGCCGGAACTCGTCCACGACTACACGTGGAAGTCGTCCGTGGTCGCTGTGGTGACCGACGGCACGGCAGTGCTCGGGCTCGGTGACATCGGCCCGGAGGCCTCGCTCCCCGTCATGGAGGGCAAGGCGATCCTGTTCAAGCAGTTCGGCGGTGTGGACGCGGTGCCGATCGCGCTCGCCTGCACCGGCGTCGACGAGATCGTCGAGACGGTGGTCCGGCTCGCTCCCTCCTTCGGCGGCGTCAATCTGGAGGACATCTCGGCACCGCGGTGCTTCGAGATCGAGCGCAAGCTCCAGGAGCGACTGGACATTCCCGTCTTCCACGACGACCAGCACGGGACGGCGGTCGTCACCCTCGCGGCCCTGCGGAACGCCGCCAGGCTCACCGGGCGCTCGCTCGGCGAGCTGCGCGCGGTGATCTCCGGCGCGGGCGCGGCCGGTATCGCCATCGCCAAGTTCCTGCTGGAGGCGGGCCTCGGCGATGTCGCGGTCACCGACCGCAAGGGTGTCGTGTCGCGGGACCGGGACGATCTGACGGACGTCAAGCGGGAGCTCGCGGAGATCACCAACAAGGCGGGGATCTCCGGTTCGCTGGAGGCGGCGCTCTCGGGCGCCGACGTCTTCATCGGGGTCTCCGGCGGTACGGTGCCGGAGCCGGCGGTCGCCTCGATGGCGGAGGGTGCCTTCGTCTTCGCGATGGCCAACCCGACCCCCGAGGTGCACCCCGACATCGCCCACAAGTACGCGGCCGTCGTCGCGACCGGGCGGTCGGACTTCCCGAACCAGATCAACAACGTGCTGGCCTTCCCGGGGATCTTCGCAGGCGCGCTCCAGGTCCGGGCCTCCCGGATCACCGAGGGCATGAAGATCGCCGCCGCCGACGCGCTGGCCGCGGTCGTCGGGGACGACCTCGCCGCCGACTACGTCATCCCCTCGCCGTTCGACGAGCGGGTGGCTCCTGCGGTGACGGCCGCGGTGGCCGCGGCCGCCCGTGCGGAGGGCGTCGCCCGCCGCTGACGGTTCGCGTCCTGCTTGGCCCCGCCGGGAGCATCCCGGCGGGGCCTGCTTTTTTCCACCCGCTCCACCCCGGGCGGGAGCGTCAGGGTGGGTGGTTCTCGCCCCCTCCGCCCCTGCCCGTCCCGTACCCGGGGCGCTGCCCCGCGGGCATCCGCTCCTCAAGCGCCGGAGGGGCTGAGTCTCCCGTCCGGCACTTGAGGGCGAGGTCGTCCAGGCCGGCGGAGGGGGCGAGGGCGGCCTGTGCCGGGGGCCACTCGGTCGGTGGGGGACGTGTCACAGCGGGAGGCGGTTCCCCCGGCCGGGGGCGGAGCCTATCGTCAAGGTCATGTTCGCTGCCTATGCCGCCCGAATCGACCGTGACCAGCCGCTGAACGGCCTGGAGTTGGGGGAGCGTCCGGCCCCCGAACAGAGGCCGGGCTGGACGACCGTGAACGTACGGGCCGCCTCCCTCAACCACCATGACCTGTGGTCGCTGCGCGGGGTCGGCCTCGCCGAGGACAAGCTGCCGATGATCCTCGGCTGCGACGCCGCGGGAATCGACCAGGACGGCAACGAGGTCGTCCTGCACTCCGTGATCGGCCAGAGCGGGCACGGGGTCGGTCCCGAGGAGCCCCGGTCCATCCTCACCGAGCGCTACCAGGGCACCTTCGCCGAACAGGTCTCCGTACCGGCGTGGAACGTGCTGCCGAAGCCCAAGGAGCTGTCCTTCGAGGAGGCCGCCTGTCTGCCGACCGCCTGGCTGACGGCGTATCGCATGCTGTTCACCAACGCCGGGGTGCGGCCCGGTGACTCCGTGCTCGTGCAGGGGGCGGGCGGGGGTGTGGCCACCGCCGCGATCGTGCTCGGGAAGGCCGCCGGACTGCGGGTGTTCGCCACCAGCCGTGACGAGGCCAAGCGGAAGAGGGCGCTCGAACTCGGCGCCGTCGAGGCGTTGGAGCCCGGGGCGCGGCTGCCGCAGCGGGTGGACGCCGTCATCGAGACGGTCGGCGCCGCCACCTGGTCGCACTCGGTCAAGTCGCTGCGTCCCGGCGGCACCGTCGTCATCTCGGGCGCCACCAGCGGCGACCGGCCCTCGCACGCCGAGCTGACGCGGATCTTCTTCCTCGAACTCAAGGTGGTCGGCTCCACCATGGGAACGAAGGACGAGTTGGAGGACCTGCTGGCCTTCTGCGCGGCCACCGGTGTGCGGCCCGTCGTCGACGAGGTGCTGCCGCTCGACCGGGCCCGCGAGGGGTTCGAACGGCTGGAGTCCGGCGACCTGTTCGGCAAGATCGTGCTGACCACGGGCTGATCCCCCGGGGGTGCGGGGACACACGAGACGGCGGGTCCGGGTTTCCGGGCCCGCCGTCTCGCGTGCCAGGACGGCGGCGGATGTCAATTTTGGTTGACATGGAGAACGTGTCAACGTAAGTTGACGTCATGACCGAAGCAACGGATCTTGCCGAGCGCGCGGGTGATCGCGATCCGCGGATCGGGCTGCGGGCGGTCTCCGCGCTGCGGAGGCTGCTGGAGCAGCTGGAAGCGGTACAGGTGCGCAGTGCGCGCAATCAGGGCTGGTCGTGGCAGGAGATCGCCGCGGAACTCGGAGTGAGCAGGCAGGCCGTGCACAAGAAGTACGGGAGGCAGTGATGTTCGAACGCTTCACGAAGGACGCGCGTGCCGTCGTCGAGGGCGCGGTGTCGCACTCGGAGCGGGTGGGG
Source organism: Streptomyces sp. NPDC002742 (assembly GCF_042888885.1). Taxonomy (NCBI): domain Bacteria; kingdom Bacillati; phylum Actinomycetota; class Actinomycetes; order Kitasatosporales; family Streptomycetaceae; genus Streptomyces; species Streptomyces sp. NPDC002742. Next base: position 49,380 of record NZ_JBIAQF010000007.1, on the reverse strand, counting down.
GCCGAGACCGTCGAGGAGGAGCACATGCTGCTGGCCCTCCTCGACCGGGAGGGCAGCCGGGGTTCGTTCGTCCTGACGTCGCTCGGGGCGACCGGGTTCCGGGAGTCGCTGGAGCGGGAACTCGCCGAGGCGCGCCGCCGGGGCGGTCTGTCGCGCGCCGACGCTGACGCCCTCTCCGGGCTCGGTATCGACCTCTCCGAAATCGTCTCCCGGATCGAGGAGGCGCACGGGGAAGGGGCGTTGGAGTCGGGCAAGCGGGGCGGGAACGGCAGGCGAGCCTGGCGTCGGCCCTTCGGGCAGAGCGCGAAGGAGACGCTGACGCGAGCCCTGAGGGTCGCTGTCGCCCGACGGGACCGCCACATCGGGGACGAGCACCTGCTGCTGGCGATCACCCTGCGAGGCGGGGTCGCCGGAGAGGCACTGGCCGATCACGGAATCACGTACCGGTCGGTCACCCGGGTGCTGTACGGGGAGGACGGCGTGGCGGAGGCGGGGTGAGAAGGGGAGGGGAGAGGGGCAGGGGAGAGGAGCTGTTAGGTGACTCGGTGAAAGCCGATGGGCGCCGTTGGGCGCCGACGGGCAGTCGTGGACGGCGGACGGCGGTGGGCGCCGACGGACAGTCGTGGACGGCGGACGGCGGACGGCGGCGGGCGCCGATGGGCAGTGGTGGACGGCGGTGGGTGCCGACGGATGCCGATGGCGCCCACCGGACGCCGACGCACGTTGACGCACGCTGATGTACGCCGGTCAGGGCCGAGCGCCACGGGGGCCCGCAGGGGCCCGCAGGGGCCCACAGGGGCCGACGGGGCTGTCTGGGCAGTCCCGCCGGCTTCTTGTGCGGCCCCCGGGGGCGAGGAAGCGCCAGGGCGCTACAGTCGCCTGCTCCGCAGGGTCGATCCGATGTGGGCCGCCGCCTCCGACAAGTGGCGGCGGATGTCCCGGAGCTGATCCTCCGTGACGCCGTGGTCGCGGGACGCGTCACGGATGTCGTCGCGGAAGCGGTCCAGCAGGCGGTCCAGGTCGCGGCCGGGGTTTCCGGTCGAGTCCTCGTGGGCCCAGGCGGGTTCGTACTCGGCGGGGAAGTCCTTCGGGGTGGTCGAGTACTCCGGCTCCGCGGGCGCCCCGGAGGGCGGGCGGCCGAAGCCGAACTCCTTGCCGAAGTCCTTCCCCAGGTCCTTGCCGAAGTTCTTCCCGAAGTCGCCGAACTCCTTGGCGAGTTCGGTCAGTCCCTCGCGCACTCCCGTAGGCCAGTCGCCGCGCGCGAAGTGGTCCTGGACCTGGTCCTGGACGTGCTTGGCCATGCGCTGCATCTCCTCCTGGGCCTGCGCGCGAACCCTTTCCTGCGCCTCCTTGGCCTGGCGGCGGGCGCGCTGCGCCTCGTCGCGGGCGCGGCGGCTCTCGTCCTTCGCCCGGCGGGCCTGCTCCTTCCACTCCTGCCGGACGCGCCGCATCTCCTCCTTCGCCGCCCGCCACGACTCCTTGTCCTGGAAGTCCTCAAGGCCACCGGACCCGCCGGCCGCGGCATCCTGCTGCTTCGGCCGGGCGCCGCCCGCGGCGCCGTGGCGCGCCTCCGTGGCAGCCGCCCGCATCTCGCGGCGCAGGTCACCGGCGGCGCCTCGCACGTCCGCGCGGATCTCCGCGGCGAGCTCCGCGACCGACTCGCGGATCTCCAGCTCCAGATCGGCCAGTTCGCCGCTGCGGTCGGCCAGTTCGGCGCGGCCCGCGTCGGTGATCGCGTACACCTTGCGGCCGCCCTCGGACGTGTGGGTGACGAGTCCCTCGGCCTCCAGCTTCGCCAGCCGGGGGTAGACGGTGCCCGCGGAGGGCGCGTACAGGCCCTGGAAGCGCTCCTCCAGGAGGCGGATCACCTCGTACCCGTGGCGCGGCGCCTCGTCCAGCAGCTTGAGGAGGTACAGGCGCAGTCGGCCGTGGGCGAAGACGGGGGCCATGTCAGAGCACCTTCTTGTCGGTCGTGGTGTCGGTCGGCCGGCCCTCGGCGGCGCCGTCACTCGCCGTGCCGCCCGTCGTGCCGCCCTTTTCGCCGTCGGCGGTGCTGTCCGGGCCGGTCGACGGGGCCGTGGCCGGCGGCTTCGGGGCATCCTCGTACGGCTCGTCCTCCGCCGGAGGCCTGCGCAGCAGGGCGATGGATCCCGAGACGGTCATCGCCTTCAGCCTGCCGTTGCCCGCGCCGAGGCGGCCGGTGATCTTCTTCGCGCCCCACTGGCCGTTGACCCGGAGGTCCTCGAACGCGCTGGAGACGCTGCCGCTCGCGGTGTTGGCCTCCACCTCGGCGTCCGCCGGGTGGGGGAGCCGGATGGCGATCTCGCCCGAGACGTTCGACAGCTGGACGTCGGTGGGCGCGCCCGCGGCGTCGAGGTCCACGATCATCGAGCCGCTCACCGATTCGGCCCGCACGGAGGAGCCGGAGCCCTCGACGACGGTCAGGTCGCCGGAGACCGAGTTGAAGCGGAGGTCGCCGGTGACGGCCTGGGCCTCCAGATTCCCGGAGACGGTCTCCACGCGCACGGGGCCGGCGACGCGGACGAGGGTGGTGTCGCCGGTGACGCCCCTCACCTGGACCCGCCCGTCCATCCCGGAGACCACGGCGGCGGCGCCGACCACGCCCAGCTCGACGTGCGTGCCGGTCGGGACGGCCAGCGAGACCACGGCCGCACGACGCCAGCCCTTGCGGTCGAGCCACTTGAGGAAGCCCTTCCAGGGAAGGTCCTCGTAGGCCACGGTGAGCGTGCCGTCCTCCTGGGTCACCTGGAGCGGGGGGCCGTCCAGCTCGGACACCTCCAGTCGCGCGGAACCCTCGTCGGTCCCCACGACGTTCACTGTTCCGTTGACGATGCGTACGTGCAGCGTCTGCACGGGGCTGTCGAAGGAGAGCTTCTTCGGCTCTGTCACGGACCACTCGGACATGGTGCAGACCTCCTCGACCGGACCGGACCCCTGTACGAGCCCGAGCTCGACGCGCCATATCGCGTCTTCCGTTATTCACGATATATCGCGGATAGGGAAAGTCAAGACACCCGTTCCGGGGATCGTTGGCGCGTCCTGGTGGGCATATCGCCCTAAAGTGGGGCTATGTCGACTGCCTCCGGTGCGTCCCGGGACGACCACCCGGTCCAGGCCCCCGGCGCCCTCCTGCTGTGCCGGGCCCATCCCGAGTCGGTCGGTCCCGCCGCCCAGCTGCTGCGCGAGCGGATGCTGCTCGCGGGGGCGGGACCCGAGTGGAGCGTGCTGGTCCCCGAGGGCAGGCCCTGGCAGGACGGCGCGGAACCCGTCGACCGGGTGCTCACCGGCTGGGCCACCGCGCTCGCCGTCGGCGCCCCCTGGCCCGTTCTCGCCCTGTGGTGGGACACCGACCGCAGCGGCTTCACGCTGGCCTCGGGTTTCCGTCGCACCGTGGGCTACGAATGGCTGGCCAACGGCACCCCGGTCGGCGAGGACGAGGCGATGCGCACCTTCGCCGCACGTCTCGGCCTCGACCCGGTGCTCGACATGCAGGCCCTGGAACCGCTGACGGAGCCCGATCCCGCGGCTGACGCCCACGCGCGCGTGACGGGGCTGCTCGCCGTCCTCACGCGCGCGGGGATGCTGCTGCCGGCCGGGGTCGAGCCCGGGGGATCCGCGGACCGGCTCCGTGACGCGGTCCGGATCCGGCCGGACGCCGAGCAGATCGAGTGGACCGGCTGGCGTGCCGCCGTGGGCGCAGAACTCGACGTGGTGGAGAGCGGCGGTCTCGGGCCCTGGCTGCGCGGCCCGAGGGCGCGCACCCTCGCCGTGGCCCAGCTCGCCGTCGGCCTCCCGCTCACGGCCTGGGGCGTGCGGCGCCGCAGCGGCGGCTGGATCGTCACCGGCGCGGCCCTGATGCTCCGAGGCGCCCTCGCCCTGGCGTACGACCACCTGCGCGCCTACGACTGACGGGATCGCCGTCCCTCCGGAGCGGGCGGGCTTCGCCAGGTCGAGCGGGCTTCTTCCGGGGGCCCGTCCGCGGGGTCGGGCCGACCCGCTCGGACCCGTCCGCTCCGCCGTCGGGCCGCCCCGTTCGGGCCCGGCCGCTCCGCCGCGAAGTCCTGGACGGGGCCGGTCCTTGCGCCGAGGGGACCGTCAGCCCGCCGGGAGGAGAACCGCCCCGCGGGGCGGGAGGAGCGCCCGGGGGCTACTCCTCGTCCTCGTCCTCGTCGTCCAGCCGGGCCAGCCAGGTCGCCAGCCGTTCCACCGGTACCTCGAAGTCCGGGTTGAGGTCGACGAACGTACGCAACTGCTCGGCGAGCCACTCGAAGGTGACCTCTTCCTCGCCGCGCCGCTTCTCAAGTTCCTCGATGCCGCGGTCGGTGAAGTACATGGATGGTGCTCCGTGGGTGAAAGGGAAGTGGAACGCTGGGGATGGGAAAAGGATAGGCGGGCGCGCGGGGCCCATGGAGGGCCTCCGCCGTGGGCGGCTCCCTGCGGCCGGCCTGCGAGGTCGGCCGCAAAAGGCGGGCGTCCCGGTTGCGACGACTGGGACTTCGAACCGCTGACGATCCGACCCCGGCCGGCCCGTCGCACGAAAACCGGAGACCCGGCCCCCTCGAAAGGGAACCGGGTCTCCGACGCCGTACGGACAGTGCCTGTCGGCGGTGCCGGGTCTACGCCTCGAACACCTCGCGCACCAGCTGCTCCTGCTCCGCCTGGTGCCGCTTCGCGGAACCGACGGCGGGGGAGGAGGAGTGCGGACGCGAGATGCGGCGCAGGCGCTCGGCGCCCGGGACGTCCGCGCCGACCGCCAGGTCCAGGTGGTCGATCAGGTTGAGCGCGATGAACGGCCAGGCACCCTGGTTCGCCGGCTCCTCCTGGGCCCACAGGTACTTCTCGGCGTTCGGGTACTTGGCGATCTCCGCCTGGAGCTCGGCACCCGGCAGCGGGTACAGGCGCTCGATACGGATGATCGCCGTGTCCGTGGAGCCGCGCTTCTTCCGCTCGGCCTCCAGGTCGTAGTACAGCTTGCCGGCGCAGAAGACGACCTTGCGCACGGCGGACGCCTCGACCGAGTCGTCACCGATGACCGGGCGGAACTGACCCGACGTGAACTCCTCCGCCTTCGACGCGGCGGCCTTCAGGCGCAGCATCGACTTCGGGGTGAAGACCACCAGCGGCTTGTGGTGCGGGTTGTGCACCTGCCACCGCAGGAGGTGGAAGTAGTTCGACGGGGACGTCGGCTGCGCGACCGTCATGTTGTTCTGCGCGCACAGCTGGAGGAAGCGCTCGATACGGGCCGAGGAGTGGTCCGGGCCCTGGCCCTCGTAGCCGTGCGGGAGCAGCAGGGTGACGCCGGACGTCTGGTTCCACTTCTGCTCGGCGGCCGAGATGTACTCGTCGACGATCGTCTGGGCGCCGTTGACGAAGTCGCCGAACTGCGCCTCCCACATCACCAGCGCGTCCGGGCGGGCCAGCGAGTAGCCGTACTCGAAGCCCATGACCGCGTACTCGGAGAGCAGCGAGTCGTAGACGTTCAGGCGGGCCTGGTCCTCCGAGAGGTACTGGAGCGGGGTGTAGTCCTCGCCCGTGACCCGGTCGATCAGCACCGCGTGACGCTGGCCGAAGGTGCCGCGGCGCGAGTCCTGGCCGGACAGTCGGACCGGCGTGCCCTCCAGGAGCAGCGAACCGATGGCGAGGGTCTCGCCCATGCCCCAGTCGATCGTGCCGTCCTCGATCATCGCCGCACGGCGCTGGAGCTGCGGGAGCAGCCGCGGGTGCACGGTGACGTTGTCGGGGATGTTGACCTGGGACTCGGCGATCCGCTTCACGATCTCCTGGGAGACCGCGGTGGACACGGCGACCGGGAACTCGGCCTGGACGTCCGGGACATGGGTCTCGGGCGCCTGGGCGACGGCCTCGCGGACCTCGGTGAAGACCTTCTCCAGCTGGCCCTGGAAGTCCTGCAGCGCCTGCTCGGCCTCTTCGAGGGTGATGTCGCCGCGACCGATGAGGGACTCGGTGTAGAGCTTGCGCACCGAGCGCTTCTTGTCGATCAGGTCGTACATCAGCGGCTGCGTGAACGCCGGGTTGTCGGACTCGTTGTGTCCGCGGCGGCGGTAGCAGATGAGGTCGATCACGACGTCCTTGTTGAACGCCTGGCGGAACTCGAACGCCAGCCGCGCGACACGGACGACGGCCTCGGGGTCGTCACCGTTCACGTGGAAGATCGGCGCCTCGATCATGCGGGCCACGTCGGTGGCGTACATGGAGGAGCGCGACGACTCCGGGGCGGCCGTGAAGCCGACCTGGTTGTTGATGACGATGTGGACCGTGCCGCCCGTGCGGTAGCCGCGCAGCTGCGACATGTTGAGCGTCTCGGCGACCACACCCTGGCCCGCGAAGGCCGCGTCACCGTGCAGGGCGACCGGCAGGACCGTGAAGTCCGTGCCGCCCTTGTTGATGATGTCCTGGCGGGCGCGGACGATGCCCTCGATGATCGGGTCGACCGTCTCCAGGTGGGACGGGTTCGCGGCCAGCGCGACCTTGATCTGCTCGCCGTCCAGACCGGTGAAGGTGCCCTGGGCGCCCAGGTGGTACTTCACGTCCCCGGAGCCGTGCATCGACTTCGGGTCGAGGTTGCCCTCGAACTCACGGAAGATCTGCGCGTACGACTTGCCGACGATGTTCGCGAGGACGTTCAGCCGGCCGCGGTGGGCCATGCCGATGACGACCTCGTCCAGGCGGGACTCCGCGGCGCTGTCGATGACGGCGTCGAGGAGCGGGATGACGGACTCGCCGCCCTCCAGGGAGAAGCGCTTCTGGCCGACGTACTTCGTCTGCAGGAAGGTCTCGAAGGCCTCCGCCGCGTTCAGGCGGCGCAGGATGCGCAGCTGCTCCTCGCGCTCCGGCTTGGTGTGCGGGCGCTCGATGCGGTCCTGGATCCACTTGCGCTGCTTCGGGTCCTGGATGTGCATGAACTCGATGCCGGTGGTGCGGCAGTACGAGTCGCGCAGCACACCGAGGATGTCGCGCAGCTTCATCAGGGACTTGCCCGCGAAGCCGCCGACGGCGAACTCGCGCTCCAGGTCCCACAGGGTGAGGCCGTGCTCGGTGATGTCCAGGTCGGGGTGCTTGCGCTGCTTGTACTCCAGCGGGTCGGTGTCGGCCATGACGTGGCCGCGGACCCGGTAGGAGTGGATCAGCTCGAAGACGCGGGCGGCCTTCGTGACGTCGTCGTCGTGGCTGGCGTCGATGTCCTTGAGCCAGCGGACCGGCTCGTAGGGAATCCGCAGCGACTCGAAGACCTCGTCGTAGAAGCCGGTCTCGCCGAGCAGGGAGTTCGCCACGACGCGCAGGAACTCGCCGGAGGCGGCGCCCTGGATGACCCGGTGGTCGTAGGTCGACGTGAGCGTCATGACCTTCGAGATGCCGAGCTTGTTCAGGGTGTCCTGGGAGGTGCCCTGGAACTCCGCCGGGTAGTCCATCGAGCCGACGCCCATGATGACCGACTGTCCGGGCATCAGACGCGGGACCGAGTGGACGGTGCCGAGGCCGCCGGGGTTGGTCAGCGAGACCGTGACACCGGTGAAGTCGTCCATCGTCAGCTTGCCGTCACGGGCGCGGCGGACGATGTCCTCGTAGGCCTGCCAGAACTCGAAGAAGTTCAGCGTCTCGGCCTTCTTGATGCCCGCGACGACCAGCTGGCGGTCACCGTTGGGCTTCACCAGGTCGATGGCGAGGCCGAAGTTGACGTGCGGAGGCTTGACGAGGGTGGGCTTCCCGTCCTTCTCCACGAAGTGCCAGTTCATCGACGGCATGGCCTTGATGGCCTGCACCATCGCGTACCCGATGAGGTGGGTGAAGGAGATCTTCCCGCCCCGGGCGCGCTTCAGGTGGTTGTTGATGACGATGCGGTTGTCGAAGAGCAGCTTCACCGGGACCGCGCGCACGGAGGTGGCCGTGGGCAGCTCCAGCGAGGCGTTCATGTTCTTCGCGACGGCACCGGCGGGACCGCGCAGGGTCACGTACTCGGGGCCCTCGGGCGCCTCGGTGGCCGGAGCGGCCTTCGGCTGCGCGGCGGCCGGAGCGGCCTTCGCGGGAGCCGGGGCGGCGGCAGCGGGCTTCGGAGCCGCGGGGGCGGCGGCCGGAGCGGGCGCGGCCGGGGCCGGCTGCGGCGGAGCCTGGCGCGCCGCGGGCGGCGCGGGTGCGGCCGGAGCGGCCGGGGTGGTCCCTGCGGCCCCCGCGGCCGCAGTACCCGCCGGAGCCGAGGCGGCTGGCGCCCCGGGCTTGTAATCGGCGAAGAAGTCCCACCAGGCTCGGTCTACCGAATTCGGGTCCTGGAGGTACTGCTGATAGATCTCGTCGACGAGCCACTCGTTGGCACCGAAGGCGGCCGCGGGGTTCTTCCCGGCGGCTTGGTCATCGGTCGTGGGGGCCCCTCCCAGCCGGAGGCTGGGGGAACTCGAGTTACTGGGGGACTGTGGCGACACGGCGGCAACCGCCCTCTTCCGCTTCACAAGGTGATGGACAGCGGGAATAAAGGCTACGCCTCCCTGGCCGAGAAGGTCAGGCCGGGCCCGTCCAACGTCGTGTAAGTCACACCGGAATCCGTGTTTCGCCCATGGAAATGGCGGGAAACAAGCGGGGTTCCTCTTCGGAATGGGTACGTCGATCACGGGCCGCGGCATGCCCCACACGGTCCTGTGCCTGATCACACGTGTACGCCGGTGGCGACAGCGACGGATCTTGCGGCTCCGGTTCGAACTTTACGTCAACTTGGCAGAGAAGGGAGTCCCGGAAGGATGACCTGGATCCGGCAGCCCCGCTGAGATTCGGCCACACCGATCCGTCCGCCGTGCAGATCGACCGCCCAGCGGGCGATGGCCAGGCCCAGGCCCGTGCCGCCGTCGCTGCCCGGACCGTGCGGCGCGGGCACCCCGCCCCGGTTGAACCGCTCGAAGACGCGGTGCCACTCCGACTTCGGGATGCCGGGTCCCTCGTCCAGGACCTCCAGGGCCAGCGACTCGGGATGGTCGCCCCGCCGCGCCCGCACCGTCACCCGGCCGTGCGGCGGGCTGTGCTTGACCGCGTTGTCGATGAGGTTCGCGACGACCTGGTGGATCCGCTCCGGGTCCGCGTGCGCGGTCAGCTCCGGAGGGGACACGTCGAGGTGCAGATGGACGTCCGTGCGGGTGTGGCCGCCGCCGGAGCCCGAGCTGAGGTCCGCGCGCGCGGAGGCGACCATGTTGGCCTCCTTCAGCACGCCGGACAGATACGGCCACACCTCGAAGCGCCGTCTGCGCAGCGGTACGACGCCGTTGTCCAGCCGGGACAGGTCCAGGAGCGTCTCCACCAGCCGCCCGAGGCGCTCCGTCTGTTTCAGCGCGGTGCGCATCGTCTCGGGATCGGCGGCCGAGACGCCGTCCACGACGTTCTCCAGGACCGCGCGCAGCCCCGCGATGGGGGTACGCAGCTCGTGCGAGACATTCGCCACGAGCTCCTTGCGCTGACGGTCCTGGGCCTCCAGCTCGTCGGCCATGAGGTTGATCGTCTGCGCCAGGTCACCCAGCTCGTCCCGCCGGTCGTCACGCACCCGGCGGGTGTAGTCGCCGTGCGAGATGGAGCGGGCCACCGCGTTCATCTCGTCCAGCGGCGCGGTGAGCGAGTGCGCCACGAACTGGGTGATCAGCAGGGTGGCGATCATCGAGAAGACCGTGATGAAGCGGAGCTCCGTCTTGGTGTGCACCGCGATCATCGACAGACCCGTGGTGATGAGCACGGAGATGACGACCAGCGCGCCCAGCTTGGTGTTGATCGAGAAGGGCCGCACGTCACCCCAGGAGCCGGTGCTCCTGCGCTCGCCGGACGCGCGCTCGCCGAGCCCGCGTCCTCGTTCTCCGAGTCCGCTCATCACATCAGCCCCTCACGCGGGTCCCGGTCAGGCGGGTCCCGACGTATCCGACGGAGGCCCGGCTCAGGGAGTCGGGGTCTCCAGTGCGTAGCCGACGCCGTGCACCGTACGGATCCGCTCGGCACCGATCTTGCGGCGCAGCGCCTTGATGTGGCTGTCGACGGTCCGGGTACCGGAGGCGTCCGCCCAGTCCCACACCTCGGCGAGAAGCTGCTCGCGCGAGAGTACGGCACGCGGGGTGTTCGCGAGGCAGACGAGGAGGTCGAACTCGGTGGGAGTGAGGTGCACGTCCTCGCTGCGCACCCGCACCCGGCGCTGCGCGTGGTCGATCTCCAGCTCGCCGAGGCGAAGGATGCCGCTGCGCGGAGCGGAGGCCGCGACGACCGCGCGCTCCACTCTGCGGAGCAGGACGTGCACCCGGGCGGCCAGCTCGCGCATCGAGAACGGCTTGGTCATGTAGTCGTCGGCGCCGACGCCGAGCCCGACCAGCATGTCGGTCTCGTCGTCGCGCGCGGTGAGCATCAGCACCGGCACCGGGCGGGCGGCCTGCACGCGACGGCAGACCTCCAGACCGTCGAAGCCGGGCAGCATGATGTCGAGGATCAGCAGATCGGGCTGCCAGGCCTCGGCGGTGTCGACGGCGGCCGGACCGTCGCCCGCGGTTTGCACGAGGAATCCCTCGGCTCGCAGACGGGCCGCGATGGCGTCGACGATCGTCGGGTCGTCCTCGACGACCAAAACCCGGCGCTGAGCGCCCGGGGTCGCCGCCGTACTGTTCTGGGAGGTCTGTGTCTGCTCCATCGCCCGCCCCTGAAGTGTGCTTTCCGGAATCCGTGGGGTGATCCCATGACTGCGCTTGACGCTTGAATGATCCGCGTCAGGCAAGCAGGGTACGGGCAGTCACCGCGCCTCGGCTATCCAGGCCTTACCGCGAGATGCACCACGTCGGGAACGCCCCGGGCAACGGGGATCACTTCGGTACGGACCCGTCGGAATCCGGCATTCCGCAGCGATCCTTCAAATTCCGGAGAGGGCTGGGCCGACCACACGGCGAGCACGCCTCCAGGCCTCAACGCCCTTGCGCAGCTTGCCAGTCCGGCCTTTCCGTACAGTCCGGCGTTGCCCTCGGTGACCGTCCAGCCGGGTCCGTTGTCGATGTCGAGGCACAGCGCGTCGAACGTGTCGGAGATCTCATTGACGTAGTCGACGAGATCGGACTCGACGATGTCGGTGCGCGGGTCGGCGAGCGCCTCGGCCGAGAGTCCGGCGAGGGGTCCGTCGCGGTGCCAGTCGATGACGGCCCGTTCGCGCTCGACAACCGTGATGCGTCCCCAGCGGTGGTCCGCGGCGGCGTGCGCGAGCGAGAACCCGACGCCGAGCCCGCCGATCAGCACGCTCGGCTCGGGGCGCCCGTCGAGGGCGTCGTACGCGGCGTCCACGAGCAGGCGCTCGGAACGCCCGTCGGAGGTGTCCATGAGGAAGCACCCGTTGGCGATGATCTGCAGCAGAGCGCCGTGGCGCCGCAGTACGACCTCGCCGTACGGGCCCTGACGGCGTTCGATGACAACGGGAGTGTCGTACGAGGCGGTCATGGCCGCCATCCTGGCATTTTCACCGGTACGAGTGGCCCGATTTATCAGGGGCCGGGCCTTCGCGGTCGGCCACGCTGCCTGGCCCAGCCGCCCGGTCCCGGGGGCCGACGCCATGGTCCGCCATGGTCCGGACCCCGGAGGGTGCGGGGCCGGGCGGCTGGGGCCACGCGGGGTGCGACCGGTCCGGTTCCGTGATTCCGGGGGTGACGGCGGGCCGTACGAGGTTGACGCCGCGGCAGGCCGGGGATCTCAAGTGGACACCCTGACATCCCGGTCCCCTTCTTGAGGAGTTGCTGAGAATCGTCCCGTACGTGGCGCCGGTCATAGACAGCGGTACAGGGGACGCGAAGGGTGGGATGCGACGGAAGGAGCGCCGCACCGTGGACCTGAGCACCACCGGGCGAGCCGATGCGCCCACCGGCGGAGCGGACGCGCCCACCGGGCCGGCGCCGGACACACACCCGCCGAACCGCCTCCCCGGAATGCCTCAGCAGCGCGACGGTTCCACCGCGCAACCGGCCTCGGGGGGCAGGACCACAGCCACATCGGCGGCCGTGTCGACGGCCACGCTCCTGCCGGGCCCGGCAGGCACGACCGGAGCGGCGGGTGCGCCGGGCCCGGCGGGCACGCTCGTACCGGCGGCGGCGTCCGGGTCGGCGGACCGGCCGGGAGCGCCGGACCCGCTCAAGCCGGCGGGCACGTCCGGGTCGGCGGACGTACGGGAAGCGCCGAGCCGGCTCGAACCGGCGGGCAGGCCCGTGCCCGGCCGGACGGCCTCGGACATGTCCGCGCCCGGCCCGACCGCCGCGCAGGCCCTCGCGACCGGCTCCGGCTCCGTCCCGTGCGCCGTCCCCGGCCGGCTCGGCGGACTCCCTGTCCGGCGGCTTCTGCCCACCCCGCTGGGTACGCCCTTCACCTTCGGGTACGCGGCCGTCCTCGCCGCCACCTCCTACCTCGCCGACCAGGCGCACCCCGCGTTCGTCCACGCCCTGCACCAGGCGTCCAGTACCGACGTCGCGCACCTCGCGCGCCACCCGGTACTCGTCCTGATCGCGAGCGCGCTGTGGATCGTCGGCGGGATCGCCTCGCCGTACGCGGTCGGCTTTCTGCTCGTGCTGACCGCGCTGGAGCGTCGTACGGGCACGGCGTGGGCGGCCGGTGTCTTCCTGCTCGGCCATGTGGCGGCCACGCTGGCCACCGAAGTGCCGGTCGGCCTGGCGGTGCTGGCGGGCGTACTGCCCGTCGGCTCACTGCACCGGCTCGACTACGGCATCAGCTTCGGCGTCGCCGCGAGCGTCGGCTCGCTCGCGGGACTCCTCTCTCCCTGGCTGCGCTGGCCGCTCCTGATCGGCTTCGGCTCGGTCCTCGTCCAGGACCTGATCCTCCTGACCGACCCCGTGACGGACGGGGGCCACCTGATCGCGCTGGCGATCGGCGTCGCGACCTGGCCACTGGTACGGCAGCGGCACCGATTCCCCCGGCCGGTCGCGCGGCGCTGAGCCGCGGGCCCCCGATCGGATGACGCTCCGGTCGGCTCAGGGGCGCCGCGTCCTTTTCCGCGGACGCGGGGCGACCCGTTGAGCCGTCGGGGTGACGGCCGACGCGCCTCGCCCGGGAACGCCGTGCGTGGCCCGGCCGCATCCGGCGTGTTCGCGCGGGTGGTCGCACGCCAGTGCGGGCCGCACGGCCGCTCCCCGGGCCCTTTCGGGGGGCGAGGACGTCCTGCCCCGGAAGTTCGTAGACGGTTCCACCGGTGACGGTGACGGGCAGCGCCCGGCCGTCGGGCGAGGTCCGCGACGACGGCGCCCGACAGCAACGGCCGGAGGATTTCCGGATCGGGACAGCCCTTAGCGGGAGAGCGACCCGTTCTGGGCGTCGGACGCGGACTGCCATGCCTGTACGCCCGCCAGGGACGCCTCCTTGGCCTGCCGCCACTTCATGGCGGCCTGCTGGCTCGGAGGCACATCCATGGCGCGGATCATGCGCCGGCCTGCGGAGAACACGGCGACGGCCGCGATGGCCATGCCGCTGAATGCCACCACGGCACCGACCGCGGTGAGCACGGCACCGGTCGTGACGAGCCGGCGGTCGATGTCGAGCGTGGGCTGGGAGTGGTGATGGTTCATGACTCCACCATCCAACGGCAAGGGGTCACCCCGCATCCCGAGCAGCGGCGCCGGCCGGAAGCCGGGTACCCGAGCCGTGGCACGTGCGGCGCCCTGGCGGCAGGCGAGGAGATGATCCGTGACCGAGCCGGACGCTCCGGCGACGACAGCCGCTCGATCGGTACCCGGTCCCGCGCGTCGCTCGATCGGCACCCGGTCCGCGCATGGCGGATGACCAGCGGTGATCCGTACAGGTCCGGGAGATCGGAAGTGATCGCTCACAGCGAACAGCCCCTGGGGAACATTGCGGGGCTCCCGCGCATTGAGTCGGCATAGCTCAACTTGACTGCCGAAGGGGAGATCATGGCTTCGACGTCCGCATCACTCACCCTGCCCGTGCTGCCACTCGACGACGAGGTCGTGCTGCCCGGAATGGTGGTTCCGCTGGATCTGAACGACACCGACGTCCGCGCCGCGGTGGAGGCCGCCCAGGCCGCTGCCCGTTCAACGCCCGGCAAGCCCCAGGTACTCCTGGTGCCACGCATCGACGGGACCTACGCGAGCACCGGCGTGCTCGGCACCGTCGAACAGGTCGGCCGGCTGGCCGACGGCGACCCGGGCGCGCTCATTCGAGGGCGTGGGCGCGTGAAGGTGGGCGCGGGGACCACGGGTCCCGGTGCCGCGCTCTGGGTCGAGGGCACCCGGGTCGAGGAGACCGTGCCCGACCCGCTGCCCGGCCGGGTCACCGACCTGGTGAAGGAGTACAAGGCCCTGGCCACCAGCTGGCTGCGCAAGCGCGCCGCCTGGCAGGTCGTGGACCGGGTGCAGCAGATCGACGATGTTTCCGCCCTTGCCGACAATTCCGGATACTCACCGTTCCTTTCCGTAGAACAGAAGGTCGAGCTGCTGGAGACCGCCGACCCGGTGGCCCGGCTGAAGCTCGCCACCGAGCAGCTCCGCGAGCACCTCGCCGAACAGGATGTCGCCGAGTCCATCGCCAAGGACGTCCAGGAGGGCGTCGACAAGCAGCAGCGCGAGTTCCTGCTGCGGCGCCAGCTGGAAGCCGTGCGCAAGGAGCTGCGCGACCTCAAGGGAGAGGACGGCGAGGAGGAGTCCGACGACTACCGTGCCCGCGTGGAGGCGGCCGACCTTCCCGAGAGCGTCCGCGAGGCCGCCCTCAAGGAGGTCGAGAAGCTGGAGCGGTCCAGTGACCAGTCGCCCGAGGGCAGCTGGATCCGGACCTGGCTCGACACCGTCCTGGAGCTGCCGTGGAACGAGCGGACCGAGGACGAGTACGACATCAGGGGCGCCCAGTCCGTGCTCGACGCCGAGCACGCCGGTCTGGAGGACGTGAAGGAGCGCATCACCGAGTACCTGGCCGTGCGCAAGCGGCGTGCCGAGCGCGGTCTCGGAGTCGTCGGCGGCCGGCGCGGCGGTGCCGTGCTCGCGCTCGTCGGCCCGCCCGGCGTCGGCAAGACCTCGCTCGGCGAGTCCGTCGCGCACGCCATGGGCCGCAAGTTCGTCCGCGTCGCCCTCGGCGGCGTACGGGACGAGGCCGAGATCCGCGGACACCGCCGTACGTACGTCGGCGCGCTGCCCGGCCGGATCGTGCGGGCCATCAAGGAGGCCGGGTCGATGAACCCGGTGGTCCTGCTCGACGAGATCGACAAGGTCGGCTCCGACTACCGGGGCGACCCGGCGGCGGCGCTGCTCGAAGTCCTCGACCCGGCGCAGAACCACACCTTCCGCGACCACTACCTGGAGGTCGAACTCGACCTCTCCGACGTCGTGTTCCTGGCCACGGCCAATGTCCTCGAAGCCATCCCGGAGGCCCTGCTCGACCGCATGGAGCTGGTCCGCCTCGACGGCTACACCGAGGACGAGAAGGTCGTCATCGCACGGGACCACCTGCTGCCGCGCCAGCTGGAGCGGGCGGGCCTGGAGAAGGACGAGGTCGTGCTCGACGAGAGCGCGCTGCGCAGACTCGCCGGGGAGTACACGCGGGAAGCGGGCGTGCGGAACCTGGAGCGGGGCATCGCCCGGCTGCTGCGCAAGGTCGCGTCCCAGCACGAACTGGGCCGCCGGGAGCTGCCGTTCACGGTGAAGGACACAGACCTGCGCGACCTCATCGGGCGCCCGCACCACGTGCCCGAGTCCGCCCAGGACCCGGCCGAGCGCCGCACGGCGGTGCCCGGTGTCGCCACGGGTCTCGCGGTCACCGGCGCGGGCGGTGACGTCCTCTATGTGGAGGCGTCGCTCGCCGACCCGGAGACGGGCGCGGCCGGTCTGACCCTCACCGGTCAGCTCGGCGACGTGATGAAGGAGTCGGCGCAGATCGCGCTCTCCTTCCTGCGCTCGCACGGCGCGGAGCTCGAACTGCCCGTCGGCGACCTGAAGGACCGGGGTGTGCACATCCACTTCCCGGCGGGCGCGGTCCCCAAGGACGGTCCGAGCGCGGGTGTCACGATGACGACCGCCCTGGCGTCGCTCCTGTCCGGCCGGCTGGTCCGCACGGACGTGGCCATGACCGGTGAGGTGTCGCTGACCGGTCGTGTCCTGCCGATCGGAGGCGTGAAGCAGAAGCTGCTCGCCGCGCACCGGGCGGGTGTCACGACCGTGATCATCCCGAAGCGCAACGAGGCCGATCTGGACGATGTTCCGGCCGAGGTCCTGGAGAAGCTCGACGTCCACCCCGTCACGGACGTCCGCCAGGTCCTGGAGCTGGCACTGGCGCCGGCGACGAACGGCGCGGTGCCGGAGGTTCCGGTAGCCGCGTGACGGAGGTTGCCGGAAGGGAAGGCCCGGGTCCCGTGAGGGAGGCCCGGGCCTTCGCCGTATGCCGGCCGCGACCGTACGTCAGGGCCGTACGCCAGGGCCGAACATCAGGGCCGTACGTCATGTGCTGTGACCCCTGGCCGTACGGCAGTTGTGCACGTCACCGCCGTACGTCACCGAGGTGTGCCGGACGTCAGCCCTTGGCGAGCGCCTGGACACGGTCCAGGGCGCCGTTGAACTTGTCGTGGTCCCCGACCGTCGTGCCGGAGGACGTGTACTGCCATATCGTGTAGTACCCCCAGCCCGCCGGGAGCGTCCCCGGGTCGGAGGCGTAGCGCGCGATCCACAGCGGGCTGGCGGAGGCGAAGCCGCTGTAGTCGCCGGTGCACTGGGTCCACCAGCTGGCGGCCGTGTAGATCACCGCGTCGCGGCCGGTGCGGGCCCTGTACTGGTTGAGGAAGCTGCTGATCCAGCTGACCATCGCGCTCTGCGTCTTGCCGTAGCAGGCGGCACCGTACGGGTTCCACTCGATGTCGAGGGTCCCGGGCAGTGTCTTGCCGTCGCCCGACCAGCCGCCGCCGTGGTCGACGAAGTAGTTGGCCTGGGTGGCTCCGGTCGTGGTGTCCGGGGTCGCGAAGTGGTACGAGCCGCGGATCATGCCGATGTTGTACGCGCCGTTGTACTGCTGGGCGAAGTACGGGTTCGTGTAGTACGTCCCCTCGGTCGCCTTGGTGTACGCCCACCTGACCCCGCTGTTCCACAGCGTCGACCAGGCGACGTTGCCCTGGTAGCCGGCGACGTCCACTCCTTCGGTCTGGGTGGCGTCACCGGTGGACGGCGTGCCGTCCTGGCCGTCGTGGGCGATGACCCCCATGCCCATCCGGGCGGAACCCCGGGCGGGGGTGTCGGCGGCGGAGGAGGGGAGGGTGGACAGGAGGGAGAAGGCGGCGAGCAGGGTTCCTACCGCGAGCGCTCGCAGGCGGTGGGCCGTTCCGGATCTGTGCACGGGCATGTGCGTGCCTCCGAAGAGCGATGGAGCTCCGGGAGCCCGGGGGAGCCCGATGGAGCTCGGTGGGGGGAGAGCGCGGGCACGCGTGCCGTAGGGGGGATCAGGTCGTCCTTGACCTGGGGTGGCGTGCGCATGCCAGCAGATAAGTGTCTGATAAAGAAGCTACGCACGTAGACGGCGACGTGGAAGAGGGGCCGGAGGCTGCCGTTGGTCTACGCCTGCGAAATACTGGCGGAGCTGCGGCAACGGCGAGTTCTGGCAGAAACTTTCAGGATCGGGAAACCGAGTCAGGGGTGCTGACATGCACGAGGGCGGAAACGACGGAGGAAGTCCGGTCGAATCCGGCGTGTCGGGAATTGGTGTGGACCGGCCCGCGGTGCCCGGCGGCGCGGAGCGCGAGTTCCTCTCCCTGGAGCGCGAGTTGACCGTGTTCCTGCGCCGCGCCCGTGCCAGCCAGGGGGAGATGGCCCGCGAGGTCCACCCGGACCTGGAGTCCGCCGCGTACGGACTCCTCGTCCGTCTGGAGGAGTGCGGACGCCAGCGCGCCACGGAACTCGCCGCCTACATCGGCGTCGGCAAGGCCACCATGTCCCGGCAGCTGCGCGCCCTGGAGGAGTTGGGCCTGGTGGCACGGGAACCCGACCCCGCCGACGGCCGCGCCTGGCTCGTCCACCTCACCGAGGAGGGCCGCGGCCGCGTCGGCAGCGTCCGCGAGGCCCGCCGCGCCCGCTATGTCCGCCAACTCGCGCACTGGGACCAGAACGAGGTCGCCGAACTCGCCCGGCTGCTGCATCAGCTGAACCGCGGCATGGAGAAGTAGCGGCGGCCGCCCCCTGTCTCCCCGCGAGTACTGGCGACCACTCGCTACCGCTCGCGACTCCTGGCATCTCCTCAAAGCTCCGCACACCTCCTCAGAGTTCCGCGAACACCACCGTCGCGTCGTCGTGCGTCTTGCCCCGCCGGGGATGCGACCGCTCCCGCGCGGCCGCGCGCTCCAGTGCCCGTACGCGCTCGACGAGCGAAGCGGGACCCTCCTCGCGCACGAGGGCGAACAGCCCGGCCCAGTCGCCCGCGTGGAACCTCTCCACCCAGCGGGTGGCGCCGTCCGTGAGGGCCGTCAGGGCGCGGACCGAGGAGCGGGGGAGTGTTCCCGTCACCGCGCGAGAGGCCACCGAGGGGTCGGCGGCCGCCGTGAAGAAGCCGCCCTCCTTGTTGCGGGCGGTCGTGTCGGCGACGGCGTCCGTGGCGAGCGCGCCGGGCGGGAGGCGGGAGAGGCGGCCGTCCAGCAGCGCGGTGACCTCGCCGGCGGGCGATTCCACCAGCAGGGCCGAGTCGGAGAGGACCAGGTACTCGACCTCCGACGCGGACCACCGCGCGAGGACCACGGTTGCCTGGGGTGTGCGCGGGTGAGAAAGGTCACAGGTCGCGGCGTGTGCGTCGGCGACACGGCGAATCGCCCGTGACAGGACCTCGTGCAGGGGTAAATCCCCCCGCGAAACGGACAGTTCGGTCAGTGCTCCGCCGAGCCGCGCGGAGAACCAGGGGACCGAATGCAGACAGCCGTAGTCGCTCCGGGGAGGTGTCACCCCGTCGAGCACGACGAGTGAACCGCCCTGTGCTGAAGCGGGAAGTCCGACCGATGCGAAGTCCTCATTGGGGCGGTCCGGGTCTCCGGGCTCCGATACGAGTTCAGCGCGC
Source organism: Streptomyces sp. NPDC002742 (assembly GCF_042888885.1). Classification (NCBI taxonomy): domain Bacteria; kingdom Bacillati; phylum Actinomycetota; class Actinomycetes; order Kitasatosporales; family Streptomycetaceae; genus Streptomyces; species Streptomyces sp. NPDC002742. Next base: position 30,324 of record NZ_JBIAQF010000007.1, on the reverse strand, counting down.
ATTCCGCCAGTCTGCACGAGCCCTTCACGAGGTCCCCGAAAGGTCGGCGGGGAGCGCCCGACGTGCGGACCAGCAGCTCGGGCGCCAGGTTTGGCATGGAATGATCGACTCCGGCAACGCGTGGCGGCGAATACTGCCAAAGCCCGTCCCGGACGTCCAACCGGCCCGCCGCGGGGGCCCGTCGCCGGTGGCCCGGGACTTGCTCGCCAACTCCCCTCCGATGTTCACTCCTTCGGGTGGCGGGTCGGATGATGCGGGACCACTGCCCACCGGCACTGGGAGGGTCGGGAGCCGTACCGGGCGGACGCCGCGAATGACGGGACGTCACCCGGACCCCAAATGGGTACACGAGTCAGGAATGCGAGCACCGGTGCAGAAGACGCGGCCGAGGCGCACAGGCAAGAAGACGGCCTCCAACTCCACAGAGGGTGGCGCCGTCGGCGACGCCACCGACTCCACAGGCCGGGGCAGGACCGCCCATGTGCGCAGTCGGCTGATCGTGGCCGTGGCGGTCGTCGCGGCCGCCATCGCCGGCGCCGGCGCGCCCACGGTGCTGTCCGCCTCGCAACAACTGAACGACTCCCAGAACCTGGTGAGGCTCGCCCAGCGCACCCAGCAGGCGCTGACCCTCGCCCACTCGCTGGCCGACGAGCGCGACGACGTCACCTCGTACGTCGCCGCGGGCCGACCCAAGGCCAAGGCGCCCTCCGAGCAGCGCAGCGCCCTGGTCGACCGGCAGGTCGACGAGCTGCGGGCGGACGAGACCGCCCCCGCCGCGCTGCTCAAGGACCTCGACGGCATCGCGGCCCTCAGGCGAGCGGCGCTCACCGGGAAGAGCAGCGCTCTCGAAGCGCACCAGGCGTACTCCGGGGCCATCACCGAACTCCACTCCCTCGCCGAGGACCTGGCCGACCGGATGCCGCAGCGCGCGGGCTCCGGCGCGCACGCCCTCGCCGAGCTGGACACCGCCGTCGAGCAGTCCGCCGCCGCCCGCGGACTGCTGCTGGCGGCCCTCGGTATCCCGCGCACCACCCAGACCGTCTACAACCCGGTCACCGGTCTGATGGAGACCACGAGCACGTCGTCGGACGCCGACACCAAGCGGCGAGACGCGCTGAGCGCGGCCGCCCAACTGGCCCGCGTCCGCTCCGACGCGTCCCTCGCCGATTTCCGTGAGACCGCCCCCGACCAGGCCGTGGCGTCCTACGACTCCACGGTCACGGGCCCCGACGTCGGCTCCGCGGACGAGTACCTGGCGAGCCTCACCGGTCAGCCGAAGCTCTCCGACTCCGCGCTCGGCACCAGCACCAAGAAGCTGGACGCCGCCCTGTCCGCCCGGATCGACCTGATGCGCGGCGCGGAGGCCTCCCTCAACGACCACCGCACCAAGGACCTCGAACAGCTGCGGGACGACGACGTCACCGCGCTGGAGATCCGCGTCGCCCTCCTCGGCGTCCTGCTGCTCGTCGCGGCCGGCGTCACGATGGCGATGGCCCGCACCCTCACCCGTCCGCTCGCCGTCCTGCGCCTCGGCTCGGCCCGGCTCGCCGCCGACCCGGGCTCCCAGGAACCGGTCAAGTTCACCGGCCGCAACGACGAGTTCGCCCAGGTGGTCCGCTCCGTCAACGCGCTGCACGCGCACGCCGCCACGCTCCACGAGCGGATCGCCACCCTCGAAGGCGACCGCAAGCACCTCATCGGCCAGCGCCAGCTGATGGCCGACGAGCGTGACAAGCTGCGCGGCGAACTCGCCGAGTCGACAGCCCACTTGGAGCAGGTGCGCGGCACGATCCACAGCACCTTCGTCAACCTCGCGCTGCGCACCCTCGGCCTCGTCGAGCGCCAGCTCGGCGTCATCGAGGGCCTGGAGGAGCGCGAGCAGGACCCGGACCGCCTCTCCACCCTCTTCAAGCTCGACCACTTCGCCACCGTCATGCGGCGGCACAGCGAGAACCTCCTCGTCCTCGCGGGCGCCGAGCACGTCCAGCACCACGCGGGCCCGGTCCCGCTCGTCGACATCGTGCGGGCCTCGGTCAGCGAGATCGAACGGTACGAACGGGTACGGATCGCCGCGCTGCCCCCGCACGCGCACATCGCCGGGTTCGCCGCCGACGACATCAGTCACCTGGTGGCCGAACTCCTGGAGAACGCCACCTCGTTCTCCCCGCCCGACGTGCCCGTCGAGGTCTCCGGCTGGCTGCTGGAGAGCGGTGACGTGATGCTCTCCGTGCAGGACGAGGGCATCGGCATGACCGCCGAGCGGATGCGTCATCTCAACGTCCGCCTCGCCGAGTTCGACCCGGAGGACACGTACGACCAGGAGAGCGGCGAGGGACTCGGGCTCGGCCTGTACGTGGTGGCCAGGCTCGCGTACCGGCACGGCGTGCGGGTGAAGCTGCGTGAGCAGAAGCAGGGTGGGGTGGCCGCCGTGGTCGTCCTCCCGAAGGCGCTGCTCGCCGCCGCACCCTCGTCCACCGTCCCCGCCACCGCCCGGCTCGCCGGCGCAGCCCCCTCGGTGGCCCTGCCCGGTGCCGACGCCGAGGCCAACTCCAATGTCCTGCGCGGCCGTTCGATCCTCAAGGCATCGGCGTCGGCCGGCGGCGAGGATCCGCTGATCGTGGCGGCCAGAGCGGCCGTACGGGACGCCGCCCCCGAGCCGGAAGCCGCGCCCGAGCAGGCACCGGTCCCCGCTGCCCGGCCGGCCGCGCAGACCCCGGTCATCCCGGCACCCCGCGAGCCCGAGCCGGCCGTCGAACCGGAACCGGAAGTCACGTCCGAGACGACGATGGAGCTGCTGCTCCCGGAGCTCGCTCCGGACGCTCCCGGAGCCGCGTCCGCCGCCTCGGAGGACTTCGAACTGGCGGCCCCCGCCCCGGCGGCCGCCGCACAGGGATCCCCCGCACCGGACTTCGCCGAGGCGCCGTCCGGTTCCACGGGGCGGACCGGCGTACCCGGTTCCAGGGGAACGGCTTCAGCACCGGCCTTCGGGCTCGCCGAGCCGGCCTCCGCTTTCGGCTCCGCGGAGTCGTCTCCCGCCCCCGCGCCTGCCGAGTCGGCCCCCTCCGAATCCACCGAGCCCGCCCCGGTTTCCCCCGAGGCGGCCGGAATCCTCGCCGAGTCGGCTCCCGGCTTCGACGGGACGTCAGCCCCCGGCGGGGACGAGGCACCCTCCCACGTCGGCGGGACGGTCCCCGGTCTCACCGAGGCCGCTTCCCGCCCGGGCGAGCCGGTCGCGGAGCCCGCTCCGGCGGGGGACCTGCCCGTCGGGACCTCCGCCGACGTACCCGCAACGGCGAGCACCGGCCTGCCCGCGGGTCGGGTCACCGAAGCGCCCGCGGGTTCGGCCACCGACACGCCCGCGGGTCAGGTCGGCGAGGCGCCCGCGGGTTCGGCCACCGACATGCTCGCGGGTGAGGTCGGCGAGGCGCCCGCGGGGCCGACCGCCGACCCCTACGCCATCGGCCCCGACAGCCACGAGCGCGCCCCCGATGAGCACCCACGGCTCACCGACAAGGGCCTGCCCAAACGGACGCCGAAGATCTCCGCCCCCGCCGCCGCCCCGCGGCCCCGCGTGGGCGGCGTGGACGCCGATGCCCTGCGCCGCAGGCTGGGCGGGTTCCACCGGGGCGCGGTCGAAGGCCGGCGCGACGTCGAGGCGGAGATCGCCGACCGGACGGCGGAGACCCCCGCGCCCGAAGGGCGGACTCCGTCGGTACCCGCGCAAGCGCCCGCAGGATCCGCGCCCACCGCGCACCGGATCGGCACACAGGACGTAGAAGCATCGGGGGGCACAGTCGAGGAGGCAAGCAGTTGACCGCGACCAGTACCTTCGGCCTGAGCAGTGAAGCTCGTAACCTGCACTGGCTGCTGAACAATCTCGTCGAGGAGGTGCCGGGCCTGTTGTCGGTCGCGGTCGTCTCCTCCGACGGCCTGCTGCTGCTCTCCTCCGACCCCGGCCGCAACGCCGAGGCGAGGGCGGCCGACAGCACCAGGCCGACCGGCCCCAAGGGCTCCGCGGCCGACCTCGCGACCATCGTCTCCGGCGTCGGCAGCCTCACCATCGGCGCCGCCAAGCTGATGGACGGCGGCGGCGTGAAGCAGACCATGGTCGCGATGGACGACGGCAGTCTCTTCGTCATGGCGATCAGCGACGGTTCGCTGCTGGGAGCGCACGGTTCCCCGGACTGCGACATGAGCGTGGTGGCGTACCACATGGCGCTCTTCGTCGGCCGGGCAGGACACGTCCTGACCCCCGAGCTGCGCATCGAGCTGCGAAAATCCCTTGAGGCCGACGCTCACGGGAGTGCCTGATGACAGCGTCCAACGGTGTCCGGAAGCTCCCGGTCCGCGGCGGTGACCGCAAACCCGCCCGCGTGCGCCCCTACTCGCTCACCGGCGGACGCACGCGCTTCGGCCACGTCCTGCTGGTGGAGACGTTCGTGGCCGCGCTGGACGCCCCCGAGGCGCGCAAGGAGCTGACCGGGGTCACCTCCCATGCGTTGAGCTATGGGGGAAGCTCGCTCACCACCCGGGTCATGCCCGAGATGCGGGCCATCGTCGAACTGTGCCGCCGGATGCGTACGGTGGCGGAGATCGCCGCCCTCCTCAGGATGCCGCTCGGAGTGGTCCGGGTGCTCCTGAGCGACCTGGCGGACCAGGGAAAGATCCGCGTGTACGGAACAGGTCACGGCCCGGGACAGCCGGACCGCGCTCTGCTGGAAAGGGTGCTGAGTGGACTCCGCCGTCTCTGACGCCGAACCTGGCGTCGCCCCCCTCCTCGACGAAGAGGAGAACCTGAAGGCCTGGCAGACGGACCGCACGCGCGCGCCGATCGCCACGAAGATCGTGGTGGCCGGCGGCTTCGGCGTCGGCAAGACCACCCTCGTCACATCCGTCTCGGAGATCACGCCTCTCCAGACGGAGGCGCTGATGACGCAGGCCAGCGAGGAGACCGACGACCTCACGGGTACGCCGGACAAGCTGACCACCACCGTGGCCATGGACTTCGGCCGCATCACGCTCGACGACGACCTGGTGCTCTACCTCTTCGGCACGCCGGGCCAGCAGCGGTTCTGGTTCATGTGGGACGACCTGGTGCGCGGCGCGATCGGAGCGGTGGTCCTCGCCGACACCCGCCGTCTCTCGGACTGCTTCCCGGCGCTCGACTACTTCGAGAGCTGCGGACTGCCGTACATCGTCGCCGTCAACCACTTCGACGGCAGCGACGCGTTCGAGCCGGACGATGTGCGCGAGGCCCTCACGGTGCCTTCACACATACCTGTCATGATCATGGACGCGCGCCGCCGGATCTCGGTCGTCGAGACCTTGCTCGCCCTGGTGGGCCACGCGCTCGAAGTCAGCCCCGAATAGGGACGCCCGAGTCCTAGGAGAAGCAACCCGCATGCGGAAGATACTCGTCGTCGGAGCCGGCCAGTCCGGGCTCCAGCTCGCTCTCGGACTCCAGTCGCAGGGGTACGAGGTCACTCTGATGTCGAACCGGACGGCGGACGAGATCCGTTCCGGCCGGGTGATGTCGACGCAGTGCATGTTCGACACGGCGCTCCAGTACGAGCGCGATCTCCAGCTGAACTTCTGGGAGTCCCAGGCGCCGAAGATCGAAGGGCTCGGCGTCTCGGTCGCGGTCCCCGGCTCCTTCGACCCGGGCCCCTCGCAGCGCGCCATCGACTGGGTCGGCAAGCTCGACGGGTACGCGCAGTCGGTCGACCAGCGGGTCAAGATGGCGGGCTGGATGGAGACGTTCGCGCAGCGCGGCGGCCAACTGGTCATCCACGGCGCGGCGGTCTCCGACCTCGACTACTTCTCCCGCGCCTACGACCTGGTCCTCGTCTCGGCGGGCAAGGGCGAACTCGTCTCCATGTTCGGCCGTGACGCCGCCCGCTCCCCGTACACCGAGCCGCAGCGCGCCCTCGCGGTGTCCTACGTCCACGGCCTGGGTCCGCGCCCGGAACACCCGGAGTACGACGCGGTCCGCTGCAACCTGGTCCCCGGCGTCGGCGAGCTGTTCATCATGCCGACCCTCACCACCTCGGGCCGCGCCGACATCCTCTTCTGGGAGGGCATACCCGGCGGCCCGCTCGACGTCTTCAACGGCGTCAAGGACCCCGCCGAGCACCTCTCCCTGACCCTGGAGCTCATGGAGCGGTTCACGCCCTGGGAGTACGCGCGCGCCACCAACGTCGAACTGACCGACGCCGGCGGCACGTTGTCCGGGCGGTACGCCCCCACGGTCCGCAACCCGATCGGCCGCCTCCCCGGCGGCGGACTGGTCCTCGGCGTCGCCGACGTGGTCGTCGCCAACGACCCGATCACCGGCCAGGGCTCCAACTCCGCCTCCAAGTGCGCCGCCGCCTACCTCGCCTCGATCGTCGAGCAGGGCGACAAGCCCTTCGACGAGGAATGGATGCAGGCGACGTTCGACCGCTACTGGGACATCGCGCAGCACGTCACCAAGTGGACCAACGCGATGCTGGGCGTCCCGCCGGAGCACGTGCTCAACCTGATCGGGGCGGCGGGCCAACTCCCGCCCGTGGCGGACCGGTTCGCCAACGGCTTCAACGACCCGGCCGACTTCGAGAACTTCTTCTTCGAGCCGGAGAAGACGGCGGCCTACCTGGCCTCGGTCGCCGGGGCGTGACGCCCCTCTGACCTGCGGTTCGACTGTCGGCGCCTGTCGTTGTTCGTCGTCGCCGGTTCCTCTCGGACGGCCCTCGGACGGCCCCAGGGATATCCCTGGGGCCGTCTGTGCTTGCCCCCTCAGGTAGGCCGGGACTGCCTCACGCCTGGGCGAGAGGTTCGACGAGAACGATGGCACCGAGCGCGGCGCTCTGCAGCACCGTGATGCGCTCGATGACGAGCCCCAACAGCACGGCCGCCGCGATCACGAGCACCTCGGCCACCAGGAGGAAGGCCATCGACCCCGGGGCTACCTGGTTCGCCGTCAGGAGCACCAGGCCGTGTGCGATCCAGGCGGCCCACCACAGATTCACCAGCGTCGTGTCTCGCTTCTCCTCCCACGACGTGGAACTCGCGCGCCCGATGTCGAGGACCAACCGGCGAGGTGCGACAAGGTTGACCAGCGGTACGAACCAGGCGCCGATCGTCCAGCCCATAGGTCGTACCGATTCCGGGGTCTGCGAGGAGGTGGTCAGGCGTTGGACGTTCGCGCCGATCGGACACGGGCTCTGCCGAAGCAAGCCCGTGTTTGCCCCGCCCGAAGGCGGCAAGCGTGGGCCGCACGGTTTGCGGCTGGCGTAGCTCTCGTGAGAACCGTCAGCGACGGTGGCCCGTCACCCTCCTGGGGTGACGGGCCACCGCGAGCGGGCGAAGGTCAGGCAGCCGTGCCGGCCAGCTTCGGGCTCGGGCCGTACTCGCTCGTCTCCGGCTTGCTGTCGCTGGCCAGGAAGACCAGCAGGACGATGCCGCCCACCAGCGGGACAAAGGCGATGAGCATCCACCAGCCGGAGCGTCCGGTGTCGTGGAGGCGGCGGACGCCGACCGCGAGGCTCGGGAGCAGGACGGCGAGCTCGTAGACCGGGACGATGACGCCGGTGCCGAGGAGGCTGGCGTCGACGACCAGCAGCGCGACCGCGATGATCACGTTGATGAGCGCGAACATCCAGTACTCCTGGCGGCGGGCGCGGCCGTTGAACGTGGCGTACTTCTTGAGGACATCGAGGTACCAGTGCATGGGTCCCCCCAGGGACGAGTGGTGGGGCCGGTCCGAAAAGAACAAGCCAGCGCGGAATGTAGATGGCTTGATTGCACCGGTCAAGAAGTTACCGGGTAGCGGCCGATCGGTGATCACGGATGGACGCATAGGGACCAACTTCGCCTGCTTTGTGATGTGTGAGCCCGTGACGGACCAGGTGGCCCCGGAGAAGCGGGTGTCGATGAGCTCGCTCCGGTACTGGATCTTGCGCAAGCCATCGCCTGATGGTCGGTCAGGTGCGCGGGGCAACCCGGGGCTTGCGCACCAGTAGAGGTCGGTGGAATCCCAACGGCTCGGGCAACCCGGCCGGTTGGCGGACAGGGCTGAAACGCCGGTCTGTGTGAGGGGCCGTGTCCCGTGTCTTGTCGCTCGTCTTGTCGCCTGTCGGCTCGCAGGTCAGAGCCCGTGTTCGGCGCTCCCGCAAACGGGCGGCCGAAATCGCGTGGTCTTCTTCGTCAAGCGATCGTCATGATGACGGGCATGACGGGCATGACGGGCATGACGGGCATGACGGATGAGGGTCGGGGCTCGGGTCGTGAGAGCCGCCAGGGGTGGACGCGGCTGCACTTCGCGGCCGATGAGCAGGACGCCGCGCTTGTCGGCTCTCTCCTGGTGGCGGGCGCGGAGGTGGATGCACCCGACGGGCAGGGCAATACGCCTTTGTGGCAAGCCGTGTTCACGTATCGACGTGATGGCACGGTGTTGTCGTTGCTGGTCAAGGCCGGTGCTGATCCGGACAGGGCCAATCTTCATGGTGTGAGCCCGCGGATTCTTGCCGACTGGCGTATTGGTTCAGATGTCGCGGTGCATCTCGGGGAACTTCCTTCCTCATAGCGCAACTTCCGCAGGTCAGGCCTCCTTGGCGGGCTGGGGTTCTCCGATCCGGAGAAGACGGCCGCCCACCTGGCGTCGGTCTCGGGAGCCCGACGGGGTCCTGCCCCGCTCTCCGGCCGTCGCCCGCTGCCGCTGCCGCTGCCGCTGCCGCTGTCGCCCTCTGCCGCTGTCGGCCGACGCCCTCGGGGGCCCGCGGACGGCCCCGGACGTACTGGGGCCGTCCCCGGGCCGGAAGATCGCTCATACGGATCGAGCCCGAGCTGCCGGTGTCCGGGTGTTCGTACTCGTCGGTGTCAGGTGTCAGGTGTCAGGTGTCAGGTGTCGATGTCGGCGAGGGCGGGCGCGGTCGACGGCGTCCCGGCAGCGCACTAAGCGTGTTCCCCGGTCGTCTCCGCCTGGAGTTTCTCCGCACGTTCACGCGGGTCGTATCCAGGACCGACGCCCTCGACCAGTACGAGGTCTCCGTCGATGTGGTCGGCCCGGAGCCGGAGGATCTTCTGATACTCGGGGGACTCGTACCAGGCGCGGGCCTCGGCCATGCCGGGGAACTCGATCAGCACCATGCTGCCCGGCCAGCTGCCCTCCACCACCGCCGTCGGCGGGCCGTGGACCAGGAAGCGGCCGTGGAACGGGTCGAGAGTGCCCTGGATGCGTCTGAGGTACTCCAGGATGTCCGGGTGGGGGCGACGGTCGCGTAAGTGGGCGAACCCGTATGCGGGCACGTCCGGCTCCTTCGTTCGTTCCGGTAGGACGACGCAAACGTAGCCAGGGGCCGTCGCACGCCACAATGACCTCGGAGGTAAGCGCCGGGGTTGCCTGCGCGCACCTCGTGCCGAGCGGCCGGCAGTCCATGCGGACGGTGACCACGACCCCTGCGGCAGGGCTCGGTTCTCGGCCTGACGGCCCACGGACGGCCACGGACGGCCCAGGGCCGCCTGCGGGAAGGCCAGTTGGGGAAACCGGCCGGTGGAGCGACCGCAGGATCGTGGTCCGTCCCGTCCCGTCCCGTCCCGTCCCGTCCGGGCCGGGCCGGCGAGGCCGGCCGCCTACCTGGCGTCGGTCACGGGCGCGACGGAGGCGTAGCCCTCGTCGGTTCCGTCGGGGGCGGGCTCGGGGAGCCTCGGTGGCGTGTAGTGCCGCAGAGGCTCCCCGCCCGGATCCGGGCGTACGGCACCGAGGAGCGGGTTCGCCGCGATGGGGGACACCTTGATCCTCGCCCCGGGCCGCGGCGCCTGCACGACCATCCCCTCGCCCAGGTAGATGGCGACGTGCGTGGCCTCGGGGAAGTAGATCACCAGATCGCCGGGGCGCAGCTCGCTCAGCGGGATTCTCGGGAGCTGGGCCCACTGTTCCTGGCTGGTGCGGGGGATGGGCCGGCCGGCCCGGTCCCAGGCCTGTGAGGTCAGCCCCGAGCAGTCGTAGGCCGTCGGCCCCTCCGCGCCCCACTCGTACGGCTTCCCGATCTGTCCGACGGCGTAGCTCAGCGCCTCCTCGCCCTCCCGCGTGGGTGGCCGGACACTGCTCAGCGCCCCGGAGGCCATGACCTCCCTCTGTGCCGTGGCGGTCCCCGACTTCTCGAACCTGTCCAGTTCGGCGATCTGCTCCGTGGTCAGTGAGGCGAGCAACCGCTGGACGTCGTCGAGCCGCCCCCGCACCTCGTCCCGCTCCTTCTTCTGCCGTTCGGCGAGGGAGAGCTGACCGTCCAGTGCCTTGCGGGCCGCACGCGCGAGCACGTCGGTGCGCTTCTCGCCGCCCGCGACCCGCCGCACGGTCTCGGCCCGCTCCAGCGACAACTGCCCGATCAGGTGCCCTTGGTCGAGGGCGTGCTGCGGATCGCGGGCGAGCAGCAGTTTCACGTACGTGGAGAGGTCGTCGCTGCTCTGGTACTGCTGCCGGGCCAGCCGCCCGGCGGCGCCGCGGCTGTCCTGCAGCGAGAGGCGAGCCCTGGCGAGACCGGCGTCGAGCCTGGCGACCTCGGCGCGCTGCTTCCTCAGTTTCTCGGCGGTGCCGTTGTACTTCTCGGTGGCGCGTTCGGCATTCCGGTAGAGCGTCTGAAGATCCGTCAGCAATGAGGCGACGGACCGCTGGGTATCGGTCCCGGAACCCCGGCCGGGCTCCGGGGCTGCCACCGCGGGCGAGGGCGAGAGCAGCGCCCCGGCCGCCACCGCTCCTGTGCACAGCAGACGCAGAAACCTTCCTGACACGCCATCACCTCCGTTGCCGGGGTGGTCCGTCCACCACCCGTCCCGCACCGGCAGGATCGGCCCGAGGCATCTCCCGCGCACGCCGGGTGACCGCTTCGGCCCAAGAAGGTCACTCGTCGGCGTTGCCGCCCGGCGTGGCGCCGCCGCTGCTCCCGCCCTTGCGAGTGCCCGGGGACCAGGGCAGCTTGAACCGGCTCTCCGAGGTGTCGCCGTCGGGCGCGTACTCGTACTTCCACCCCTGATGGAGCCCGAGCCGCTTGCTGATGGCCGCCTGGACGCGCCGGTAGACCAGCACGGTGGGCTTGCCGCCGTCCGGGTCGGGCACCGGGATCCGGTAGGTCTTCGGCGGGTGACCGGTGATCCCGAGCAGAACGGGCAGGACGCGCCCGTCCAGCGGGCCGCCGACAAAGGGGGTGTCTTCGCTCTTCACCGGACCAGTGTCACAGCAGGTGGGCCGCTTCCTCGACAACGGGCAGCACCCGGCGGACCAGCGCGCCCGCGATGCCGTCGGGGCCCTCCATCGCGAGCGAGGCCCGTACCACCGCCGCGGTCTGCGGATCACTGCCCGCGCTCGCCACCAGCGCCGCCACGAACTGCTCGACGAGCCAGTCCCGCAGCTCGTCCAGCGGCGGTTCCTTGCCCTCGTCGAGCCAGATCAGCGAGGCGGCCTCCACTGCCGTGATCCACATGCGTACGGTCATGCGCAGCCGGGGCCCGGGGGCCTTCACCGCCAGATGATCGAGAATGTGCTCCGCCGCCGCCCGGCGGACCCCGTCGACTATGGCCGTGGTCCGCGAGGTCTCGATGACGCTCCCGCCCTGCAGCAGCGCGCTGAACCCGGCGTCGTGCTGGTCCACGAACGCGAGATACCGGTCCAGGGCCCGGGAGAGCCGCTCGGTGAGCGGCCCCTCCGGAGGCTCCGCGAAGCAGTGCTCCAGCTCCTCGGCGGCGGACCGCAGGGCGGCCTCGTACAACTGCTGCTTGCCGCCAGGGAAATACCGGTACACGAGCGGCCGCGACACGCCGGCCGCCTCCGCCACGTCGTCCAGCGAGACCTCCTCGGGCACCCGCTGGGCGAACAGGGACAGCGCGGCTTCGAGCAGCTGACTGCGCCGCTCCTCGACACTGAGCCGACGGTAGGCGGGGGTGGAAGCCTGCGAGGTCATGACGGGCAGCGTAACCGCCGACCCGCACACCTCCCCGTACAACGCAGACCGGGAACCACCTCGCCCACCGGCCTCATCCCCGTACGAACCCCGTACGAACCCCAGCCGAGTCCGGAGCCGAGTCCGGAGCCGAGTCCGGAGCCGAGTCCGGAGCCGAGTCCGGAGCCGAGTCCGACACTGCCCGACACCGCCGGACACCGTCCGGCAGGACCCCGCCTCAGGCCAGCAGTCCGGACGACTTCCACAGCCGCCGCCCCGCCCCCCGCAGCACCCCGATCTCGTCCAGGAAGTCCGTCAGCTTGCCGGCCCCGGTCCGCATCACGTCCCGCCGGTGCCCACTGGCCTTCACCTGGGCCAGGGCCTCGCGCTTGTCGAGGCCGACGTTCGTGTAGACCTCGGGGTTGACGAAGGCCACCGAGAAGACGCGGGCGAACTCGCCCGAGGTGATCCGGGTGAACTCCTGGGACCAGCGCGGCGCGGAGACCATCTGCCGCCGCAACTCCTCCCGGGCGTAACGGACATGCCGCGCCTCCTCCACCACATGGATCCGCGTGACCCCGCGGACGAGGGTCTGCACCCGCTCGTCCGGGAACGTCAGCCGCTGCATCCAGTCGAGGATCTCCTCACCGAGCAGCGTGGCCGTGAAGGAACCCGGCGTGGTCGAGATGGTCTTGAAGACCCGCCCCAGATTGAGATGCGCCCGGCTCACCGGGTAGTACGGGGTGCCCCCGCGCGTGATCAGCCGGGCGAACATCTTCGAGTGCCGGCACTCGTCCTCGATCTCGGTCAGCGCGTACCGCACGTGCGCGCTCGTCGCCGCCTTGTCGTAGATGTGCCGCACCAGCAGCTGCATCAGGATGATCTCGAACCAGATGCCCAGGGAAGCCAGTGCTGCCGCCTCGTGCTGGGACAGGGCGATCCGCTGCTCCTCGCTCATCCGCCGCCACAGCGGGGTGTCGTACAGCGACACCAGCTCGGGCGGCCAGAACCACTTGCCCTCCTCGAAGGGCGCGTCCCAGTCGAGCTCCTTGTCGGGGTCGAAGGAGTGCTTGGCGGAGGAGTCGAGGAGGCGCTCGGCCACCTGCTCCCGGTCCTTGAGCAGACCGAGCGCGTCACGGAGCACCTCGGCTTCGGTCACCGTCGTCATGGCTGTTCCCACCTCGTCGTACGGGATCAATTCAGGGGTTACCGGCGGTCACCACTTATGAGACTGCTTGTCAGCAAGCTCGTCAATCCCCTGTGCCCGACTTGTTGACGACGCGTCTACCCCGTGTGGGCCCGCGAGGTACGCCGACGCATGGGCCGCGCCCGAAAAAGCCTCCCCAACCCCCGCCCCCACCTGGCATCCTCGCTCCATGACCCCCTCGATCACCCCGGACCGCACAGCCGCCCGGCGCAGCCTCGAAGGCCTGGCCCTCGGCGACGCCTTCGGGGAGCGCTGGTTCCCGCTCTTCAGGGACCGGCTCCGGGCGTACGAGGAGATCCGCGCCCGGCGCACTCCGCAGGAGCCCGACTGGCACTGGACCGACGACACGGCGATGGCGCTCGGCATCATCCGGGTCCTCGACGAGCACGGCGAGATCCGGCAGACCGAGCTGGCCCTCGCCTTCGGGCTCGGCTACGACGCGGACCCGGCCCGCGGATACGGCTACGGCATGCATGAACTCCTTCCCCGCCTGCTCCAGGAGCCGCACCGCTGGCCGGAGTCGGCGCGCGAACTGTTCGCCGGTGAGGGCAGCCTGGGCAACGGCGCGGCGATGCGGGTCGCGCCGCTCGGGGCGTGGTTCCACGCGAGCCTGCAGGCCGTCGCCGAGCAGGCCGCGCTGTCGGCCGAGGTGACGCACGCCCACCCGGAGGGCATCGCGGGAGCCGTCGCGGTGGCGACGGCCGCCGCGTTGTCCGCGCGGGGCGAGCAGGACCTCGCCGCCGTCGCCGCGGCGACCCCGCGGAGCGCCGTCCGGGACGGCCTCGAACGGGCGGCCGGCCTCCCCTTCTCCACCACGCCGTGGAAGGCCTCGGACATCCTGGGCAACGGTCAGCGCATCCGGGCCGACGACACCGTCCCCTTCGCAGTCTGGTGCGCCGCCCGTCACCCCGACGACCTGACCGCGGCGCTCTGGAGCACCGCCGAGGGCTTCGGCGACGTCGACACGACCTGCGCGATCACCGGCGGAATCGTGGCCGCGCGCACCGGCGTCGACGCGGTCGCCGCCGACTGGCTGCGGCGCAGGGAAGCGTTGCCCGGGAGCGGCTAAGGGCTGTCCCGTAATCCCCGGTGGATCAGCGCGCGGCGTCAGATGCGGTGCATCGCAAGGCGGAGGGTCGTCCTCATACTGGGCGTATTCGGGCGATCCGACAACGCGGCGAGGTGCCGTAGCTGTCGTCGTGCGCCCGCCGGGGATTACGGGACAGCCCTTAGGACCCCTCCGCAGCCCCCGGCGGGAACGACGTCCGCAGGGTGAACGCCTGTTGAGTGGGCCCGTGTTCACGCAGACGCAGCAGCCGGGACTCGGCCTCCGGGACGGTGGGGCGATGGCCGGCCGGGACCCACCACAGCGCGGTCACCGCCTCCTCCAGCCGCTCGAAGAAGTCACGGCGCCGTGCCATCAGTTCACGGTGCAGGCCCTGGTACATGAACGCCGTCAGCGCGTCGGTGTCGCGCCAGGTGGACATGTTGACCATCAGCCAGTCGTCGCCGAAGACGCGGAGGTCCGTGGCGTTGCCGGAGTCGTTCTGCAGACGCCAGACGAAGCCGTCCGCCGCGTCCGCGACGGCGTTCACGGGGTCGAGGGCTTCGACGAAGTCCTTCAACTCGGGTGAGTCCAGAGGTGCTTTGAGGTGGGCGATATTGACCTGCGCGAGCTCGTACGAGGCTGTCGACTCAGTCATGGCCGAACGGTAGGTCGGCAGGGGCGACGGCCACACCCCCCGTCTCACGCAGTGAGAGAACGCCCTCGCGCGCCCCTTCGTCCACGCCTCGCGCGCACGTCCCTCCACGCCCCGCGCGCCCCCTCATCCACCCCTCATCCCCCTGACCAGCCCCTAGGCGTCCCGTGACCTCCCGCTCAACCACCCCGTGACCTCCCGCTCAACCACCCCTGACCTCACCTGGCCCACCCCTCACGACCCCAGGACCGCCTCCATCACCGCGCGTGCGATCGGCCCCGCGAATCCGCCGCCGGTGATGTCCCCCCGGTCCGCCGCCGCGTCCTCGACGACGACCGCGACGGCCACCGCGGGCTCCATGGAGTCGTCGGCACGGGCCCAGGAGATGAACCACGCGTACGGGGTACCGGAGTTGCCGATGCCGTGCTGGGCGGTGCCGGTCTTTCCGCCGACGGTGGCGCCGGGGATGGCGGCCACGGTTCCGGTGCCCTTCTCCACCACGTCGGTCATCAGCTCGCGCATGCGCTGCGCCGTCGACGCGCTCATCGCCTGGTGGAGGGTCCGGGGGCCGGTCGTGGCCAGCGTCCTGCCACCCCGTGCGGTGGTCTTCTCCACCAGGTACGGCGTCCTCACCGACCCGTCGCCGGCGACGGCCGCCGAGATCATCGCCATCTGCAGCGGGGTCGCGCGGGTGTCGAACTGCCCGATGGAGGAGAGCGCCAGCTGCGCCTTGTCGAGCCGCAGATCGAAGTTGCTGGGCACCACCGAGAAGGGGATGCGCAGCTTGCGGTCGTTGAAACCGAAGTTCGCCGCCGTCCTCGTCATGTCGTCGAGCCCGACGTCCACGCCGAGCTTGGCGAAGACCGTGTTGCAGGACCAGGTGAAGGCGTAGCGCAGGGAGGCGTCCTCGCAGCCCTCGATCTCGTTCGTGAGCCTCGACGTGGTGCCGGGGAGCCGGTAGGGATCCGGCGACGTGGTCGGCGCGTCCACGTCGTCCACCACGCCAGAGTCCAGTGCCGCGGCGGCGGTCAGCACCTTGAACGTCGATCCCGGCGGATAGGTCTGCCGGATCGCCCGGTTGAGCATCGGCTTGTCGGCCTGCCCGTTGAGCCGCGCCCAGGCCTCGGACACGGCGGGTCCCGTCCCGGAGAGCTGCGCCGGATCGTACGACGGGGTGGAGACCAGTGCCAGGATCCGTCCGGTGGACGGCTCGATCGCGGCGACCGCGCCCCGGCGGGCGCCGAGCCCCTCGTAGGCGGCGCGCTGCGCCGCCGGGTCGAGGGTGGTGACGACCCCGCCGCCGGGGTTCCGGGCCCGGGTGAGGCCGTTCAGCAGGGGGAACGGGTCGAGCATCGGGTCGGCGCCGGACAGGACGCCGTCCTCGGTGCCCTCCAGCAGCGTCGTCCCGTACAGCTGCGAGGCGAAGCCGGTGACGGAGGCGTACAACGGGCCGTCCCGGTAGGTCCGTTCGTAGCGGAGCTGCTCGCCGGTGTCCTTGGAGCCGGTGACCGTCCGGCCGTCGACGACGATGTCGCCGCGCGGCTGGCCGTAACGGGCGATGGCCAGCCGGCGGTTGGCGGGGCTGTGGTCGTACGACGGGCTCTGGACGACCTGGACGCGGGCGGCGTTGACCAGGAGGGCCACCAGCAGCACGGCGCACAGTCCGGCGGCCCGGCGGATGTACTTGGTCATGGCGTCGGTGTCCCGTCGTACTGACCGCGGGCGCAGTCGCTGATCCGGATCAGCAGGGCCACGATGATCCAGTTGGTGACGACCGAGGAGCCGCCCTGCGCGAGGAAGGGCATCGCCATGCCGGTCAGCGGGATCAGGCCGGTAACGCCGCCCGCGATGACGAAGACCTGGAGGGCCACGATCGAGGCGAGGCCGATCGCGAGCAGCCGGCCGAAGGAGTCGCGCAGGGACAGGCCCGCGCGGTAGCCGCGTTCCACGAGGAGGCCGTAGAGCAGGAAGATCGCGGACAGGCCGGCCAGACCGAGCTCCTCGCCCGCCGTCGCCAGGATGAAGTCGGACTTGGCGGCGAAGCCGATCAGGATCGAGTGGCCGAGCCCGAGCCCGGTGCCGAGCACGCCGCCGGCGGCGAACGCGAAGAGGGACTGGGCGAGTTGGTTGGGACCCTGGCCCGCGGCGATCGACGCGAACGGGTCCAGCCAGTCCTGCACCCGGCTGTGTACATGCGGTTCGAGACGGCCGACGGCGACCGCGCCGACGCAGGCCAGCAGCAGCCCGACGACGGTCCAGCCGGTGCGGCCGGTGGCGACGTAGAGCAGGATCACGAACAGGCCGAAGAAGAGCAGCGAGGTGCCGAGGTCCCGTTCCAGGACCAGGACCAGGACGCTCAGCAGCCAGATCGCCACGATCGGGCCGAGGACCCGGCCGGTGGGAAGCTGGAGCCGCCGGAACCGCCAGATCTGGCGGCCGCTGTAGGCGAGCGCGTTGCGGTTGGCGGCGAGGTACCCGGCGAAGAACACCGCGAGCAGCACCTTCGCGAACTCGCCCGGCTGGATGGAGAATCCGGCGATCCGGATCCAGATACGGGCGCCGTTCACCGCCGGGAAGAAGATCGGCAGGACGAGCAGGGCGAGCGCGCCGACCACCGAGACGTAGGTGTAGCGCTGGAGGACCCGGTGATCGCGCAGGAAGAGCACGACGACGATGAAGAACGCGACGCCGAGCGTCGACCAGATGAGCTGGATGGGCGCCGCCTGGTCGGCAGGGGTCTCCAGGTCGAGCCGGTAGATCAGCACCAGGCCGAAGCCGTTGAGGAGGACGGCGATGGGCAGCAGCAGGGGATCGGCGTACGGGGCCCGCAGGCGCACGGCGACATGGGCGAGGAGCGCGAGCACGCCGAGCCCGGCGCCGTAACCGGCGGCGCCGGGCGGGACGGTGCCGTTCCTGGCCAGACCGACGGCGCAGTAGCCGTACACGCACAGCAGGACGGCGAGGACGATGAGGGTGAGCTCGATGCCACGGCGCCTGGGCAGGCGTTCGGCGGGAGGGGCCGGGTCCGCCGCCACGGCCGTTCCGGACATTCCGGGCTGGATCATGTCCGGAACGTAGCAAGCGGGCGACCCGATGTCCCGTTGTGCGAGGACGACCAGGCCGGTGCGGCCCGGTTCGGCCTCGGGGGCGTCAGCACCAGCGGGGGGCCGGGCCGATGTTGTCGATGTAGCGCGCGGCGCCCCACGCCCAGGTGCCGTCCGTGAGGAGGTACCAGAGCGGGTTGCCCTCGACGGCCTGGCCCGAGGTCTTGCAGAAGATCGAGACGATCTCGCCCTGCCGCGCGACCCGGATCAGCTGGCTGCCGCGGGTCGGGGAACTGCGCAGGGCCAGCCCGCCCCGGGCGGTGATCCTGCCCTGGTACAGGCGCGGGCTGTTCTGACCGGCGTCGTCACCCCTGCCGTTCCCGTTCCCCTGCTCATGACCGTTGCCGCCACCCCCGTTGTTCCAGGTGTGGCCGTTGCCGTCGCCCCCGCCGCTGTTCGACGTCTGGCCCGTTCCGTCACCGCCCCCGCCGTTGTTCCACGTGTGGCCGCCAGTGCCGCCCCCGTTGTTCCACGTGTGGCCGTTTCCGCCGCCGCCGTCGCCCCCGCCGCTGTTCGACGTCTGGCCGCCCCCGTCTCCCCCGCCGCCCTGCTCGCGGCCACCGCCGTCGCCGCTGTTGCTCCACTGGTGGTTGTCACTGCTGCCGGTGCCGCCCTCGCCGTCGGCGAGGGCGGGGGTGGCACCGGCGAGGGCGACGAGGCTGCCGGCGGCGAGGGCCATACCGATTCGGGTGTATGTAGACCGCAGGGACATGGAGGGCTCCTCCAGGAAGGGGGTGAAGCTGACTTATCGCCACATTAGGATCGGGAGCCGGGGAGCGCAGGTCACACTCCGCCATCGGAGATGCCCGGCTCCTCCCGCCCGCCCTGAGGGAGCGTCAGCGTCGTCGGCGCTCCGCCGTCCGGGGCGTTGGCGAACGCGCTCGCCGCCGGACGCACGGAGACCCGAAACGGCCGTGGACCGTACCCGTACCCGTACGGGTATCGGTACGCGCGACGAAGCGGCAGCCCACCCGAAGGCGGACCGCACCCCCGTACGGTGGGAACGGGCGGGAATCCCCGGCCGTGCGGCCGGGGAGGACGTCAGTCCGCGAGTTCTTCGAGGAGGCGTGCCGTGGCGAGCCCGGCCCGCAGGTACTCCACGAACAGTTCGTTGTGCAGCGCCCAGGGCGAGCGCCGGGCCCTGATCAGCCGTATCGCGTCCTCGGCGGTGTGCCCCGCCAGCGTGAGCGCGTGCGCGACGACCAGCCCCGAGCGGTTGTACCCGTGATAGCAACGGACGAGCACCCGGCGCCCGTCCTCCAGCGCGTCGTCGGCGGCCCGCGCGAGCCGCATCACCCCCGTGAGCTGCGTACCGTCGAGCGGCCCGTCCGGTATCGGCCACACATGGTGCTCGACGCCCGGGTCGGGCCCGTGCCCCGGCAGCCGCAGCAGCGTCAGGACCAGGTCGAACTCATCGTGTACGACGGCGGATTCGGGCTGTCCCGAACGTCCCGCGAACTCGTGGCCGCCCATCCACAGGCCGGGCACGATCTCGCTCCACGGGCTGTCCGGGGCAGGAACATCCGGATACCTTCTACGAGTCCGCAACTGCGCCTCCCACCCAACTCCCCCAACTCCTGCCAAAGGTAACCGGGTTCTTGCCCATGGAGCACCCCGCCTGTTCCCATGGTCGTGGGGTGATGGTGCATGAGCGGACTGCGCGTCGTACCGGCCTGGCGTCACGGACAGGAGCGCCTGTACGTGTGCCTGACCGACGGGAGGAACGTCGCCTGGTACGACCGGGAGACGGCCAGGGTCAATCTGCTCAGCGAGGAGCGGCGCGAGGACGTGCTCGTCGTGCTGGGCCCGTTCCTGACCGGCCCGGTGACGGTCGGGCCGCCGCCGGTGCCGACCCCGGCCGAGCTGGCCCGGCTGACCCTTCACCCGGACGACGACCTCGCGCCGAACCGGCCCGGCGAGGCCCTGGTGATCGACCTCGACCGCGACCCGGGCCCGGCGCACCGGCTGCGCCCCGACCCGCGCCGCCGCGCTCTCGCCGCCGAGCAGGTCGTCGGCGCGGCCCTCGACCAGCTGGAGAGAGGCGGCTGGCACACCCTGCACTCGGTCGCGCTCCCGGGCGGTGACCGCATCCACCACCTCGTGATCGGCCCCGCCGGCCTCTTCTGCGTACACGCCCTGTACGCCCGCAAGCGGCACGTCCTGGTCGCCGACCCGATGGTCACCGTCGGCCGCCGCGAACCGCGTCCGCTGCTCCGCCGGATCCGCGCCGACGCCGACCGCGCTTCCCATGCCCTGACGGCCGAGGTCCACGCCGTCCTCGCCGCGGTCGGCCCCGCCCGCCTCGACACGCCGGCGCCCCCGCGCGAGGTCCGCGTCCTGCGGGACACCGACCTCGGGGGTCTCGCCCGGCTCGGCGGCGTGCTCAAACCGGCGGACGTGGAGGCACTGCACGCGATGGCCCGTGACCGGCACACCTGGCTGCGGGTGTGAACGTGATCCGGGTGCTCCCCGCACGTGCCTGTCGTCGCGCCGTTCAGGGCAGCGGGCTCGCGAACTCCGGGTCGAACAGAGGGGCCAGCAGGTCGCCGAACTCCCGCACACGGGCCGCGATGTCCGCTGCCTGAAAGGCCAGTCGGTCCGGTGAGCCGCACCCCTCGACCTCCTCCCAGGTCACGGGCGCGGACACCGTCGGCGCTGCCCGTGCCCGAAGCGTGTAAGGAGTGGCGGTCGTCTTCCTGTCGGCGTTCTGACTCCAGTCGACGAACACCTTTCCGGGCCGCAGGCTCCGCGTCATCCGGTGCACGACCTGCCGGGGCAGTGCCTTCTCCGCCTCCACGGCCAGCTCCTTCGCGTACGCGCTGACGTCGGCGGACGGCGTCGGCGCGACGGCGGCCAGCAGATGCAGCCCCTTGGACCCGGACGACTTCGCGTACGCCTCGATTCCGTCGCCGGCCAGCCGCTCGCGCAGCCACAACGCCACCTCGCAGCACTCCACGACCGTCGCCGGCGCCCCCGGATCGAGGTCGAAGACGATCCGGTCGGCGATGCCGGGCGTGCCGATCGTCCACTGAGGCGTGTGGAACTCCGTCACCAGGTTCGCCGCCCACATGAGTGAGGCCAGGTCCTGGACGAGGACCATGCGTGCGGGCCCCTCGGTGAGCGGAACCTCGGCCGTGGTGACCCAGCCGGGCGTACCGGGCGGCACGTTCTTGGCGAAGAAGAGCTGCCCGTCCGGGCCGTCGGGATAGCGCAGGAAGGAGACCGGCCGGTCCCGCAGATGCGGGAGCAGCACGTCCGCCACCGTGGCGTAGTAGTGCAGCACCTCGCCCTTGGTGAAGCCGGTGGCCGGATGCAGGACCTTGTCGAGATTGGTGAGCGCGAGCCTTCTGCCCTCCACCTCCGTGATCGGCGTCATACCATGACAATCCCACGAAAACAGCACAAAAATCGCTCAAAGTGACCGGAAGGGTGCTGCACGTGCGATCCATCTGGAACGGCGCCATCTCCTTCGGCCTGGTGAGCATCCCCATCAAGGTCGTGAACGCCACGGAGAGCCATGCGATCTCCTTCCGCCAGATCCACCTCGACGACGGCGGCCGCATCCGCTACCGCAAGGTCTGCGAGCTGGAGGACAGCGAGGTCTCGACCGCCGAGATCGGCAAGGCCTACGAGGACGCGGACGGCACGCTGATCCCGATCACGGACGAGGACCTGGCCTCGCTGCCCATCCCGACCGCCCGGACCATCGAGATCGTGGCCTTCGTCCCGGCGGACCGGATCGACCCGCTCCAGATGGACACGGCGTACTACCTGGCCGCGAACGGGGTCCCGGCCGCCAAGCCGTACGTCCTGCTGCGCGAGGCACTCAAACGCAGCCAGAAGGTCGCCGTGGCGAAGTTCGCGCTGCGCGGGCGGGAGCGGCTCGGCATGCTGCGCGTCGTCGACGACGTCATCGCCATGCACGGACTGCTCTGGCCGGACGAGATCCGCGCCACCGACGAGGTCGCCCCGGACGCCGCGATCACGATCCGCGACAAGGAACTCGACATGGCCGACGCCCTGATGGACACGCTCGGCGAGGTCGACCTCACCGACCTGCACGACGACTACCGCGAGGCCGTCGAGGAACTCGTCACGGCCAAGGCCGAGGGTCACGAAGCGCCCGCCGCCCCCACCGGGGAGAAGACCGGCGGCAAGGTGCTGGACCTGATGGCGGCCCTCGAGAAGAGCGTGCGCGCGGCCAAGGAGTCGCGGGGCGAGGAAGCCGGCGAGGACACCGGGACCGGCGAGGACGCCGAGGTCACCCGGCTGCCGGCCGGCAAGACCGCCGCCCGCGGGCCGGCCCGTACGGCGCCCAAGGAAGTCGGCGGGAAGAAGTCGACGTCCACGGCGAAGAAGCCGGCCGTCAAGAAGACCGCGGCGAAGAAGTCGACGGCGAGGAAATCGACCGCCAAGACGACCGGTGAGGCCGCCACGAAGCAGTCCGGCGGCACGGCGGCCTCCCGGACGTCGGCCTCCCGGACGTCGGCCAAGAAGACCGCCGCCAAGAAGACGCTCACGAAGAAGGCGGCCCCGCGCAAGCGGGCATCCGCCTGACCGGCGCCCCGCGCCGGACTCGGCCACCGGCGACGGGATCCGGGGTCCTACGACACCGCTACCTCGACTCGCGTACCTCGACTCGCGCGGTGTTGTCCTCCAGGTGGGTGTCTCCCTCCCGGTACATCGTCGTGACGGACCCGGGCCGCAGGTCCCCGACGACTCGACGCGGAACTCGAACGTGTACCGCAGCTCCTTCCCGGCCGCGAGGTACCGCCCGGTGGGGCTACCGCAGCTGTAACCCCGCCCCTTGGGCTTGGACGGGGGCCCTTGAGCGGCAAGCGGAGGGCGTCTCAGTCCAGTCTTTTGCCCATACGCGCCGAAAACTTCTCCGTGTCCTTTGTGTGCCACCACTCGAACAGGTGGGTGCGTACAAGGAACCCGAGGTAATCCAGGGTGTCCTCGGCGAGGTCTCCGCTCACCAGACTCGCCTCATCGCGCTGGTAGTCAAGTGAGACCTCCCAGAGCTGCCCTGAGACGCTGACCTGGATTTTCAGAAGCAGTTCCGGAAAGACGGACGGCACTTTCACCTCAAGGACTTCAAGAGAGGTTGCGCTGCCCTGGCTCTGCCGTCCTGACAGTTTGCGTTTGAGTGCTTCCCGTACTTGCTCGGCTGTGGCCATATGGGTCCTCTCGAACTTTGCCTTTGTACTCACATGAGTTCCGCAGGGCTACGCGACACGAGGCGGCGCCGAAAGGCCGTACACCGGCACGCGCGTGCGCTGCGTCCTGTGCCCTGTGCGTCTCCGGGGCAGGCCGACCCGCACAGCCGCCAGGAGCCGCTCGACCCGGGCTGGCCGACGTGACCCGTGACCCATGGTCCATCGCCCATCGCCCATGGCCCGTGGCCCGTGGGGATCCGGCTCCTTGCCAAGGGTTACGGTCGCACGCGGTGGGAGTCCGCACCGCTGGACGAAATGGAAATGGCCCCTTGGCGGTCGACACCGTTTCATCGGGTACGCGGCCAGTTCACAGTGTTCGTCGTACCGGCCGGGCCGCCAGGCCTCACCTTGGTGCGGAGGGCGGTCGATTCAGCGCGTGTCGATCGGCACTGACGTACGACACGCGCACCGCGACCTGGGCGCAGCCCGATCCTCCCCGGGGCACCGGACCACTGGCGGGCGCGCCGACCGCAGCCGTGGACGACTCCCGTAATCCGCCTCATCCACCATCGACAACCCTTCCTCGATGCCGAGTTGCTCCGCCGTCCAGTCAACTCTCCTGATGTGCAAGGTGATTGGCGTTGTGTTCGACGTCACGGTAGAAGACGTGATCAAAAGGACTGCCCGTGAGGGCATAAGGAGGGACATGTGAGCACCGCAAGACCGCGGCCTTGGCCGAAACCACCCTTCTGCTCACCCCCCCCGCACGCCCTATGTGGCCCACGCGTCGGCGCCGCTGGACCCGCGTGCGGGCGGCCCCACCCGGGCACCCGTCGGGCACAAGCCCTGCACCGGTCGCGGTGGCACAGCCGCAACCGGTATCGCGAGACGGCCCACCACCGGCACCGGAACGAGAGCACCGCGGCAGACACCGCATGACCACGAATGAACGTAGCCCGGAAAACCGGCCACTCGGCTTCAGGCCAGCGCGGGTTGGGACTGACAGTGCCCCATCGCCCCCCTTCGCCCGCCCTCTCGGCCCTTCGCCCTCTCGGCCTTTCGCCCTCTTCGGCCTTTCGCCGTCGGACGGGCGCTGGGCGGAGGGATCGCGGCACGCATCCCGACACAGGACGGATGCCGCCGCCGGTGGTGCGACCGGACCGATCTTTTCGCCGAGACGCTTTCGGCGTCTCATCGGACAGGCGGCCTTTCGGGGATTCCCGGAAGAACCTTCTCGGCGATGCTGAGGAGAACGCCGTCGTTCGGGAGGGCTCCGGACTTGCTCCACACGGTGATGTCGCAGTAGCCGCCTCGGTCCTTACGGTCCAGGGCCACGGACAGCGTCCTGGCCAGGGGGCCTTGTTCGACCGGTCCGCTGGATCTGCCACCCCCGAGATTGATCTCGATCTTCATGGTGTGATCCGAGGAGAGGACCGCGGGCCGACCGAGAACCTTGAGCGTCTTGATGTCCGTCTCATCCCCGAACTTCATGAGCTTCACGTACTGGTCGATCGACAGCTCGTCGTAAGTGGCCGAGACATTCACTGTGTACGTGTCGAACGTGACCTCGGCCTCCGGCTGTGCGACCTTCTCGCCAGTCAGAGGAGCGGTGTTGTTGCTGCTCGAAACATCGGTAGCGGTCTCTCCAGGCGTTCCAAGGAGTCTGGCCAGGTCTGGCCGGTGGAGCGCTTTGCACAGCTCCTCACCGGTCACAGGCCGGGGCGTGCCCTTGTAGGCATTCGGGAGCTCGTCGTGTGCCCCGTCCGAACACGAGGCGGGCTGCGGGGCGTTGCCGTCGGAAGGCATGAAGCGCGGGCCCACCCACAGTACGGCTCCGAGCGCACCGAACACGGCCACGGCCGCGATGGCCTGGCCCCATGCGTTGTGCTCCTTCTCCGAAGTGCCCGGGCTGGGACGCGGCCCGGTTGCGGCCTGCGCCTTCGCCTGTGCCTGCACCTGCGCCTGTGTCTGTGCCTGCGCCTGCGCCTGTGCCTGCGCTTGTGGCTGGGCGGCAGCATCGACTGCCGCCCAGCCTGCGGAGGTTGTCGGACTCGGGTTCCGGCGTGCGCGCAGGGCCCGGATCACCGCGTAGACGCGTATTGCGGTGAACACGAGGAACACCACGCCGAAACCGGCCACGCCCCGATCGTGATCGCGGACGGCGAGATACATGAGGCGTACGCCGAGAACCGCCCCGACCGCGATGAGCAGGGGCTCGCGGACCCAGAACGGCAGGAGACGAAGGAGTAGACCGAGCATCCGGCGATCTCACCAGGGCAAGATCACATCCGCCATGATGGAAGCCACAGTTCCGGGCACGTGCGGAGCCTGCCGAAGCAAGAGGCGCCGAGCCGACGATCCCGAGATCGGCTGTCGGGACGGCAGTGAGCGGCGAGCGCAGGGCCCGAGCCGAAAAGCTGCCTGATGCGCTGGACCACTCCACGGCCCCTGAGCCCGCCCGCCCACGGCCCGCCGTCCGGCGTGGAGGCCGCCAGGGCCGGTGTCAGTGGGCCCGCTCAAGACGGTCGACGCCCGGGTGCCCGACGCCCAGGTGGGCGGTGAGGAAGCGGGCGGCGCGGTCGAGTGCGGCGTCCGCCTCGTCGAGGTGGCCGTAGTGGTGCTGGAAGACGTGGGGGAGGCCGGGCCCGACTTCGAGTGTGACCTCGACGTCGTCGGCGCCCGCGCGGCCGGCCAGCCGGACCGCGTCGTCGAGCAGCACCTCGTTCGCCCCGACCTGCACGAGCAGTGGGGGCAGCCCGGTGAGGTCGGCGAAGACCGGGCTGGCCAGAGGGTGCGCCCGGTCGCCCGCTCCGACGTAGAGATCGGCGTAGGCACGCACGTCCGCCTCGGTGAAAATGGGGTCGGTACCCTCCTTGGAACGGATGCTTCCGCCCGTGAGGGTGAGGTCGGCCCACGGAGAGAAGACGGCCACGGCGGCCGGTTGCGGCAGCCCGGCCCCTCGGGCCGCGAGCAGCGTGGCGATGCTCAGGCCGCCACCGGCGGAGTCACCGGCCACGACGAGGTCCCGTGCGTCTGTGCCCGCCGCCAGCAGCTCGCGGTAGGCCGCCAGCCCGTCGTCGACGGCCGCGGGGAAAGGGTGCTCGGGCGCCAGCCGGTAATCCACCGATATCGCTCGCAGTCCGGTGCGGCGGGCCAGTTCGCCGACCAGTCCCGCATGGGTGTCCGGTGAGCCGACGACGTAGCCGCCGCCGTGCAGGTAGAGCAGTCGGCCGCGGCCGACTGCTTCGGCCGGCTCCAGCGCCAGGGCCGGCCGCCCGCCCAGGACGGTCCTGCGGGTGACCACGCCCTCCGGCGCGGGGCGGGTGACGGCTCCGGCGAAACCGCTGCGCTGCTTCCCGGGAGTGGGCCGCGTCTCGCTGCGAGGGGCGGAACGGAGCATGGCGTCCAGGGCGTCGCGCTGCTGTCGGGACATGTGGGCCTCCAAGGGGTGGGCGGGGTGCGAGGATGCATTCCTGGGAATCCATCCGTCCGAGCCAACCAGATTCCAAGGAAGATGATTCCCAGGAATCTATCTGGAGGGATACTTTGCGCCACGTCACCCCGATCTTCACCGACCTCGTCCGCGTCGAGACCCGGCTCTACAACGCGGTGAGTGCCCGGCTGCGCGCCGAACGGGGGCTGGGGCTGGGACAGTTCGAGTTTCTGGAGATCATCGACCGTGTGCCGGGGTGCCGCGTGCTCGACCTCGTCGGCGAACTGGCGATCACCGTCGGGGCCGTCAGCAAGGCGGTCGACCGGCTGGTGGCTGTGGGCTGGTGCCTGCGGGTCGCGCATCCTCAGGACCGTCGCTCGTCCGTCCTCCGCCTCACATCCGAGGGTGAGGAGCAGTTGGCCGCTTCCCGCCCCATTGTCGAAAGCGTGCTCATCTCGCTGACCGCGGCGGTTCCCCCTGACGACCTGACCCGCATCGCCTCAACCCTGACCACCCTCCGCGCGACCCTCGAGGAGGACTCCCAGGGCCGACCGGGCTGAGGGGACATGACCTACGCTCGGCCCCGCGAGGCCGACATCACGCGTTCAAGTTCAGTAGCGGCCCATTGGCGCAGACGCCGGAACCGGCTGTCGGCTTCGCTGACCCACGGCGTGAGCGCCGTCGGCGGGATCCCCAGCGCGTCCAGTCGGGACAGGAGTTCTGCCCGCTGTTCCGGGGTGACGGAAATCCACAGCGACGTCCCCGTGTCGCCGGCGCTGTAGACCTGCTGGTCCCCGCGCCAGGCTTCGGCGTGGATCGTGTAAGGAGCCAGGTCCAGCAGCAGTTCGAACTGGGCGTCGTCGCGGACATCGATGTCGATCCCCATCCCGGGATCCCCGCGCCGGGAGCGACTGCCGTCCGCCACCGCCTCCTGGGCCAGGGAGAGCACGCGTTCATAGGAGTGACGCACTTCGCGTGACCAGACATCGCCGCTGTACGCGTCGAGATGAGCTGTGTCGATGGCGGAGCGCAACACTCGAAGTGCCTCACGGTGCACAAGCACGACGTCCTCAGGGCTCATGCCGTTCGCGAGTACGAACTCGTAGCCTGAGGTGCCGTCTCGGTTGATCACGTCCACGACTTTCTCACAGGCGGAACTCCCCACGGAAGGAGGCTGTCGCCGCGCCACGATCTTTGTCGGACGCGGCACAGCGGAAGCCGCCAAGGCGAAAACGGCCAGGCACTGCGCACATCCGTGCCGGCTCGCTGCTCAGTCGGCCCGGGCGCCGATCAGAGCATCGGTGGCCTGCTGCAGGGCCGCCTTCGACCTCTCCCGCTCGTCCCGTACCTCCCGTGCCACCACCGCTGGTGCGCCCGTCGACGTGCCGACCGCGTCTGCTGACCGGGGCGCGTCGGTACCTGGCTGCCGGTCCTGCCTGTACCGCGAATGACAGGTTGCGAGCTCGCGGATAACTGGTCATGGTCGCCTAAAGTGATCAATTGATCACGTAATGCGATCTGGAGAAGAAATGCTCGGACGTCAACTCGGCCCAGTGTTCTTGGCTGTGCCGATTGTTGCTGTGCTCGGCATGGCAAGCGCGGCAAGCGCGGAACCCCAGGTGTCCATCCCGTGTGATGTCACCGCGCTCAACAACGCGATCGTCGCCGCGAACAACAACACCGGACCGCACACCATCCGGCTCGCGCCCAAATGCGTCTACAACGTCACGACTCCGGCGTCGACCGGCGGGCTCGGCGCCAACGCCCTGCCGCAGATCACGGGCACCGTCACCCTGCTGGGTCACAACACCACCATCCGACGGGACCCCGACGCCTCCGATGCCTTCCGCATCGCGGAGATCGACGGTCCCAACGGGCGCCTCACCATCGACGGTGTCACTGCGACCGGTGGTGGCTACCTCGAATACGCCGGCACCTACCTGCCCACCGACGGAGCGACGCTCATCCTCCGGCACAGCACGGTGACCAACAGCACGGCGAACCAAGGGGGCGCCATTTACGTCAACCAGGGCAGCACCCTCGAAGTCCATGACAGCGTCCTGCGGGACAGCGCGGCACAGCGGGGAGGCGCCATCTACAACGATCCGCGCAGCACCACCCTGCTCGACAACACCAAAGTGGAGCGGAATCAGGCTACGCAACTTGGGGGTGGCATTTTCACCGCCGGGGCCTCTCTGACCATCGAGAAGTCGTACATCGGCGCCAATCGAGCCTTCGAGCAGGGTGGCGGAATCTACAACGACCGCGCCCCGATGACCATCTCCTCGACGACCATCGCCGACAATCGCGCGGGTCAGATGGGCGGCGGTATCGCCAATTACGGCAGCACAACGCTGACGAAAACAGTCGTGCAGCACAACAGCGCGCTCAACGGCGGCGGCATCTGGCAAGCGCCGTCCCCCAGCGTCCTGAACCTCGTCAACAGCCGGATCGTCGACAACACCCCCAACAACTGCCGGCCTGTCGGCTCGGACCCAGGCTGTACGTCCTGACCGCGAAGCTGGCACATCGACGGTGCGGCCCTCGGTGATCGGTGATCCGGGGGAGAGGACGGAGGGGGCGGAGCTGTGGGCCCCGGCCTTTGCGCCCGATGACCTGGGCCGATGCCCCAGGATCCCGCCCACGCCTCGTCCGCAGACCCTGACATAGCGCCCTCGGACTGCATCTGCCTGCACACGACCGTAGATACGCGAAGACCCCGGCCTCAGCGTTTCCGCTGGTGACGGGGTCTTTGGGCACCTCACTGGCTGTTCTCTATCCGGCCGTGTGGTCGGTGGGGTTCGAACAGGGTCCTGGTTCGGGTGAGTTGTCCGGTGTGGAGGTATGGAAGAAGGACCTCTTGGTAGCTCGCGGATGTCGAGTTCAGCGAGAAGCAAGAGGCCCTGTTTCGGAGGCCCGGCCGCAGTGAGCCCTTTCCAACCTGCTCGCCGCGAGCGTGGTGCTCAACTGGTCATGCACCTTCGGTGTCCAGTCGCTCCGCAGACTGGAGCAGGTACTCGGGCAGTTTTGAACTGGCCGCCAGCACCTCGATGCCGATGAGGCGGCCCTGCTCGTCGAAGTCGAGGTTGATCATGCCGTCGACGTCCACTGGATCGCAGGGATACATGCGCGTGGATTTCACACGAGCCTGCGGTTCGGTGAGGTACACGTACGCTGCGTTGACGGTCTTGTCGTAGGTGACTCTGACATCTGCCACGGCGAGCGGTCTCCCATGCTGTCGTTGATGGTGACGCTGTCCTTGTCCGGCCTCCGGCCACAGCGACATCAGGCTGCCGCGGCGAGGTGCAAGACCAGCACGGCCTTGACGATGTCCGTGATGCGGGCGGTGCTGCAACGGAGTTTGCGCAGGAGCCGCCAACTCTTCAGGGTGGCGTTGGCCTGCTCTCCGACCGCTCGGATCCTGGCGTGGGAGGAGTTCACCGCCCGCTTCCCGACCGAGAGCGTGCTCCAGCGGCCCCGGTAAGGCACCCGGATCGTCCCCCGAGCTCCCTGATATCCCTTGTCGGCCCACGTCCGGATGCCGGCTTGGGTAAGTGCTTCGATGATGCCGTGAGTGCGGGCGGCCTTGATGTCGTGGACAGCACCCGGCAGGGCAGGTGAGGCCCAGAGCAGGCGTCCGAACGCGTCAGCAATGACCTGGACGTTCATGCCGTGGCGCCTGTGCTTGCCGCAACGCCGGTAAGTTACGGGCCCGTCGGCTGCGGCGCCTGAATGGTGATCTTGTACTCCGCCCTGCTCAACGGCGTTCTGCTTACAGCCCGGGCGTACGCGAGAGTGCCTTTGCGTTC